>PBXE01000006.1 GCA_002727485.1 Methanobacteriota archaeon
AAGTATGGTTGCTCAGACTCAAGTTCCTGGTGCACCGCAACAGATGATGCAACAACCAATGGCACAACAACCCGTCCAGCCAATGATGCAACAACCAATGGCACAACAACCCGTCCAGCCAATGCAACAAATGGCTCAACCAACGGCTCAACAACCAGTCCAGGCACAGCCAGTTACCCCTACTCCAATGCCTGAAATGTCTGCACCCGCACCGCCACCGATAGCACAAACCACGACAGTGGCTGATTATACAGGGCTACCTGCAGGTGGTCAATACGACCAGTCAACTGGTGAGACAATCTACATTCTACCTGACGGCGCAAAGTGGAAAATGATGGCTGATGGAAGTTTCATTAAACTTTGAGTTCAACGAGTATCATAGTTCGGTTCTATTACTGATTTTTCTGGCTCTGACCCACATGTCACAGTCAGGAAACTTTGGGAAGAATTTGAATGTTGCAACATGACCTGGAAGAAAGAACCTAGCAACCTCTTTTACTAACTCTAACGGGCTAAATATCGGATACTGAGCCATTCTGTAATTTTGTGTTTGTAAAACTTCCATTCCCAAATTTTCTAATAATTCAACGAGTAATTTCTTCGAGGTAAAACTTAGATGATCGGGTAAGGAGTAAGGTTTGTGATGATCTTTTGCTGGGAGGTTTGCTGAATCGCCAGTTTGAATCAAAAGTTCTCCACCTTCATTCAACATTTCACACCATTTTGCAATATCTTCAGGCGGATTAGGTAAATGACTGTAGACATTGAGAGCCGATATAACATCATATTTTTCTTGATGAGTTTCTAGGTCGAAAAACCGTACATCTAGACCTCTTTCTCTCGCACTTTCCTGTTTCTTGACATTTGGCTCGATACCAATGATGTCGATATTTTCGCCTCCAAAATTTACCAAGGTTTCTACAAATTCTCCATGGCCACAACCAATATCCAACCAGGTAATTTTTTTCTTTTGGCTAAACATGATAGCATAATTGAATTCATTTAGGCGTGAGAGATATGTTTCTTTTAGATGATTTTGGAATTTTCCAGTTACCTTTAGTAATTTATCACCTCTATGCATTCCGGATTTTGTTGCTTCAGTGATTTGTTCAAGGCCTGGTCGAGGATTTAGATATAAGAGCCCACAATCACCACATTTGACTATGTTATGGCCATTTTCACTATCGTAATGCACTTTGTTGCTGGACTGACAAATATAGCAGTCCACTTCAATCATATACGGGGGGAAACGGGATTTGAATTAAACTCACCGATATTATTCTGACTCGAAGATGTATTGTTTGGGCTTATTTTTTGGTTTGGAGGGTAAAATAAACCAAACCAATGGAATTAGTAAAAGAGATGGTAGGTTTTTCCCATATTTTAGTTGTAAATTTGATTCAAATTTAACAAAAGATTCAGCATCTGTAGAATTTTCTTCAGGTTGTTTATCTCTAACAGAAGAATAATTTTCAGGTTCTACCAATCCAAGGTCATATCCGCTAAACATCATATCAAATTGGATGCCAAATGGAATGAAACTAGTTTCTACCGAATTTTCTTCGTGTGCCATTGAACCTGTTTCCGTGGTTTCGATAAATGTCTCTTGGGCTAATGAATCGGCGGTATCCTTTTCATCTTCATCACGATCATCGCCTTTACCATCATCTCCAACTAAGTCCAATACATATGTCGCTGGTATTAATATAGCAAACGATGCTAACAAAAAGAACCAAATTATGGCCCTAATTGTTGATTTAAACGGAATACCGATAAAAACTAGAATTTCACTTATGATTAGTAGTATCATCATTATGAATACGGTATTTCTACCAAATTTCAGCCACTCTTTATCCTCGTTATCTGAACCCTTTTCCTCTTTGCTATCTTCTTTATCGCCGTCACTAGAATCAGACTCGCCTTGTGACTGATTAGTTTCAATATCAGGTTCAGAATAATCCCGATAAAGCATGTAAAGTATGAATGAGGTGGAATTTTCCATCTCAACATCGATCAATGTTTTTTCACTATCTATGGCAACTAATGCGTTGACATTGGTGGGTGCAGGTTTTCCTTCGGTATATCTTCCCTCAAAGTCTACAACAAGCCAAGCAGAAATCAGTACATGGATGACCACTAGGATAGTGAATCCTAGCCTAGTAATATCTCCTATACGCGAATGAGAGGGTCGTAAAGCGATGCTTTTCCCTCCTAACAACTAGATTATTCATTCTCTTTTCGACTGCTAATAATTGCACCAGCAAGCGCAATAACTGCTAGTACCGATAGTGGTGATGCAAATGGCAGTAATCCATCGTCATCAGCGGCTTCTTCAGCACTTTCCTCTGAGTTTGAACCTTGGTCCGTGTTTTGAGTAGGTAANACTAAGNCGCTGGTATCGANTCCAGCANTTTCNAATTCCTCNGTNATTTGNTCTAAGTCATGTTGTTCAACATCAACTATCTCATCCAACTCATCCGCACTTTCCATTGAATTAGCAGCATTACTTGCNGCGACTCCAGTAAGATANCNNATNCTCATNTTTGCTGGAGCATCGTCCATATATCCAACAGTATCAGGNCCGGCTAAAGTATGTGAGCCATCATCGCTCATCACATAGACGCCAACACCNACAATAGCAGCATGNTGATTACTCCACATTGGAGCCCATAGNCCATCATTGTAAGGGAATTNTTCCAATGGTTCAATAGTCTCTAGGCGGTCTTCTAGGTTCTCGCCAAATGATTGTAGGACTTGGTCAATATTTGAATTCATGAATGCTTCTGCGATTGCTTCTAATCTTTCACTAGGNATTCCCTCTCCTGATGCTTCNACACACTCACTATCNGTATCGTAGGGGGTAGTTTTTCCATCTTGTGTNAATGTGANTAANANGCAGTATTCACCTTCTTCAGTAACTTCAATTTCACCCTGATCCCAAATATAATTATTCGATACGACATCAGAATTTGAATAAATAACATTACCACTTGGTCCAGTGATTACAGTTTCTACATCCGATTCGTATGGTGTTGTCCAAAGGCTTCCATCCACTTGCATGTAATATTCTAATTCCATGCCATCAGCGTCAAGTCCGGAATAATCGATTACATCACCCCAATATACATCTGTACATTCAGGTTGGGTTGTNGCAACAACTTGTGAAGTCTTGTCATTTACAATTTCAGTAATTAAACAGAAGTTAGTAGTTCCATAGTCCATTACAGGAGAGTAGTCTGAAATGATGTAATATGATGGATTGTTAATGTCAAAGCAAACATCTGCTTCACAGAGGTCTACTGATTCCGAATGTAAAATATTTCCATCACTAGACAAAATATTATGATTAATTGTATATTTATGTTCAGCACCTTCGTCTGAGAAGTCAGAACAGTCTCCAATGTAATCGTTTAATTGGTCCCAATTGATAACTTCTCCATCAGGGCAAGTAAAGGTTCTGTCTATTTCGGATTCACTTAAGTAAGCTTCATCTTCTCCATACATACAATCTCCTACTTCTCCGTTGTTAACTAGGGATAAGTAAATCATATTTCCTCCACTTTCAGTACATTCAAACATAGTTGTTTCACCATCTCCATATTCAGATTCATCTTCTCCTTCTGAGCAATCAGCATTTCCATCGTTAACCAATGAAGTAAATATGTAGATGCCCTCTTCTTCACAATAGAAGTTCTCATATTCAACACCGTTGACTATGTAAGGTTCGTCGGATTCATCAGAACAATCAATGTCTCCATCATTTACCTCTGAAAGTGGAAGTAATATTTCATCTTCATGGCAGTACCAATTAGTAAGTTCCATCCATTCAAATTGTGGTTCATCTTCGCCACCAGAACAATCGTCGATATCATTGTTAACTAGACTCAAACCAATAACAGTTCCATCGTCACAAGTAAAATCATAATNATCTTCAAGTTCCTTATTCCTCTCATCATCTCCACCTGGGCAGGATTCATATCCATCATTTATCAAGGACCACCCGATAGAATATCCATTCTCTAAGCATTCATACATTGGTGCACCAGGGTAATCCATATCNAANACACTNTCTTGTATCATAGTTGAATATCCAAGTGTGAGNNCTTCATATCCTAAATCATCATCGTACATAGTTGATGAANGTAGAACTGCATACAAATCTACTTCGTCTGAACCATCAGAACAATGTACGTATCCATCGTTNAANAAATAGTAAGGNATNNTTTCGCCATTATCACAGTAACGCCAAAAATCATCTTCATAATAATAATCATCATCATCACTAGAAACATCAAAGATTTCAGTAAGGTCTTCAGATAAACTTTCAGAGAAACTTTCTCCGACTTCATCAGCGAATGATTCACTTGCACCAGCCAAAACATACCCCATCATAACAAACATTAGGGGATTGCCTGGTGGACAATTTTCACAAGTCTGGACTTGAGTACTAAGTCCATTTCCATCTCCAAGGTCTACTACCATACTTTCTCCCAAATAGAAATCGAATTCTTGGTTGAAATCTACTTCAAACTCACCTTCAGTTTGCGATAGAGAGTCAGAAATTTCTATGTCGAATTCTCCAGAATCAAATCCAAACTCTTCTGTAGGAATACCAGTAACAGAAAAACTGTAATCAACGGCACCGTCATAATCTCCAATTACAGAGCCGCAGTGACTTGAATATTCACAATCCCAATAATGTTCATCACCAGATGATAGTTCAACATAGATAGGGTCAGGGCTTTCCAATCGCCATTGCGATTCTGAATCTGTAATTGAGTATCCAAATGAGATTCCTGCATTGAAATCAATAGGTAATTCTTCTCCATCACCTTTGAAAACGGCATCGATATCTAAGTTTGTAGAGGTTTGAGTTTCCATAGAAAATACCATGTCTGCCCCTAACAAGTTGTATGCGTCATCTAAGTATTCAGTGTACAAAATGTCTACAGAAAGGATACTTTGGGAACTTGAAGTAATATCTATATCAAAACTTGTTGGCTGCATTCCAAAAGTTTGTTCGGACCAATCAGTGTTTAGAATGCCATCAATCAAACCACCATGTCTTAGTGTGACATCAGTTGTTCTGCTCCATACAGAAACTTGTTCACCATCATAATTATTGATTGTTTGAGGGCTTATGTCTTCAGAATGATGAACATAAACATTCGAGGAACCGGTCATAAGTTGCCCAATGATCAAGTCAAGGCCTGCATCATCTGCAGCACCCATAACTTCAGTGAATATCTCGGGTAAGTCGAGGCCAGTGAAATTTGTAAGGTCAGAATCTATGCTAGACCAATCATATTCTACACCATAGAAGAATTCAGATTCTTCTTGTGGTGCGGCGTTTACACTACCTAGTGGTAATGTTGAAACTATGAATAGTGCGGTCAACATTATGGCTAATTTGGAACTTTTAGTTTTGGTTTCCATGTGTTACCGGTGAGGTGTGCACTGTTTAATCATATCTATTGTTATTTATAGCAAAATCCAGACAAAATTATCCATTCAACGTTTTAAACTAAAAACAGTCTGCTGCGTACTATTTCTGTCATGGTGCTCGTGCCGGGATTCGAACCCGGGTCGACGGGATGAAAACCCGCAATGATGGACCTGGCTACACCACACGAGCGACTGCCAAACCACCCGACAAACAACCTATTCATAACGATTAGGTAAGAATTAATTACCTTAGTTAGTTGATTCTTTATGTTCTTCAATAGTCAAATTAGACCACCAAGACCAAGCAAGCCAGATGAAAATACATGAGATAATCATTATAATTCCAATAAGAATTTCATTGTCAAGAAATGTATTCATTGCATCAAGTGCTTTTTTCCCATATACTCCAATCAATATAGCTTCCAGTCCAAATCTTAGACTTCTTCCACAAAGTCCCGCAAAAAGAAATGCTTTACGGTTCATTTCACCCATTCCAGCAACCCAACCGAACACCTTGTACGGAATTGGAGAAAATGCAGCGATGAAAATTCCTAATGTACCATATCTAATCGTTAGTGCTTCTAATTTTTCGATATGTTTTGGTTTAGCAAATTTATCTAATAATTCTCTGCCCCATTTTTTACCAATTAGATAACCGATGTATGATCCAGCAACAGAAGACAATGTTACTGCTAAGAATAACCATGTGATTAGCGGAATATTACCTGCTGCATCGTAAAGCATTGGTAAGTATAACAAATCTGGCGGTACAGGTTGAATAATTGCCTCGGTAAATGAGACTACTGCAAGGGTTGCAGGTCCGAAAATTTCGAAGAAGTCCAAGATGGAATCCTTCCACGACATGAACAGTGGTTTGGACATCAAGTCTTGAATGTGCGCATAATCGGTGGGTTGATGGTGTACATTATTCGACGGTTGTAATGATGCGAGTACTCGATACGGCTGCTTTACTCCACTGGCCAGCAGATAAGTTGGTTGGAGGAATTTGTGCTGAGAGTCAACGTCAAGAGATTGAAAGAGTCAGTCCTCAACGTTCGATGTTGGTGTTCGCACTCGAAATAGATTGGAGACAGGTGCCTAATGATTGGTTGGAACATGCCCGCAAGGTCGCTGCTAAATCTGGTGACCTACCAAGACTTTCAGATGTTGATTTAGATGTTTTAGCCTTGGCCTTAGGCCTAGATGTGCCGTTATTTACCGATGACTATCGCTTGCAAAACACTATGCAGAATGCCGGTAAAAACACTTCATCGATTGATTCTAGTGGGGCTAAACAAGTTTGGAAATGGCAGTTAAGATGTACCGGTTGCCGTGTTAAAACAGAGGTTCCTGCTAACGTTGACCGTTCAAAAAAAGGGCCTATAAAAGATTGTGATATCTGCGGTTCGCCAATGATGTTGAAAAAAGTGAAGTGATTATTCTTCTGAGTTCATNGCTTCTANTGCNGCGACTTTCTTTTCAACTTCTTCAACTTCCATGCCNGTAGGGTCTATTCCCACTGCTTTNGCACGNGCTGCCAATGCTTGGCTAGGCGTTCTTCCATCAGCCTCAAGATCTGCTTTAGTTTCTTCAAGTTTCATTGCATTTTTCGATTGATCCAATCCTTTCTGGAACTCACCCTTTGACCTTCCTAAAGCATTAGCCATTTTGGGCAATCGTTCAGCNCCGAACAAAACAAAAAATATGACGAGCAGCACTATGATTTCAAGGGGTCCTAAACCTCCAAACATTTCTCTTCCTCATCTTTGGGTAGTGGTTAGGTGTGTTAAGGCTTCGCAACAGAATCAGAGAAAAAATACGATTTTAGCCACCTGAAACTGGTGGCAATAATACCAAACTATCTTGGTCTTCTAATGTGGATGTGAAATCACATAGATTATCATTTAATGCAACAGTTAGGCCTTTGTCAAGCCATTTTTCTATGTTTAGTACCTTAATCAACTGCTTGATAGTTGAATTTTTTTCTAAAACAACAATTTGAGTTGAAGGAATTTCATCTTTCAGTGGTCCAAAAGCAACAACAGATACAGAAATACTCTCATTATGTTCGGCCATGGTGATGCTTTGAAGCGGTAGTTTATCAACGCAGTTCTANTGAACTATATTCATGCGACCCGTGATGCAAGCCACTCAATTATGGAAAATTTATGCCTCTGGTGATTCTACNATCCAAGCAGTTCGTGGCGTTGATGTCACTATTGGTGAAGGTGAAATGATTGCAATCATGGGTCCTTCTGGTTGTGGAAAAACAACATTACTCAATGTTTTATCGGGTATTGATGAGCCAAATTCTGGAGAAGTAATGATTTCTGGGAAGCCTATGTATTCTGTTTCAGACGATGATAGGACACAAATGCGAGCAGAAAATTTAGGTTTTATCTTTCAAGATTTCAATCTTCTACCAGTTCTATCTGCTGTTGAAAATGTTGAATTGCCATTGCTACTACTTGGTAAATCAGCAACTGAAGCAAGAAATACCGCACTTGAGGCATTAGAATCGGTCGGTTTAGGCGATAGAAGCGATCACAGACCAACCGAACTTTCCGGTGGCCAACAACAAAGAGTTGCAGTTGCTAGGGCCATTGTTCACCATCCAAAGGTAATTTTATGCGATGAGCCTACTGGAAATTTAGATTCTGCAACTTCAGACACAGTTATGCATCTTCTAAAAGAAATTAATGAGAAATTAGGTACAACATTTCTTTTGGTTACTCACGACAAAGAAATAGCCTCACAGTGTAGTCGTATTATGCGAATGGATGATGGGCTNATAATCGATAATGGAAGAGGCGATGAGGAGGAGTAATTCTGTTTCTCGANATTCTAATTCTTTTAGTTTTGATTGGTATTCCATGTGGGATATCGACTCTTCTGATTGGTAAGAATCGGAAATTATCTTTATCCATTATTGCTTTGTTGACATTGGGGCCTATTGCTGATGGAATAATTGCATTTCTAATACTTCGATGGTTGACAATAGACGGACTTACATTGTGGGCTGGTGCATTGAGTTTCGNTGTTATCAGCCATGTGTTAATTCAGCCATTATTAGTACCTCAAAGATTGGTCGTTTGGAGAATAGCCAAAGAGAATATTCTCAGAAGAAAAAGACAGGCTGCTCTATTATTAGCAGGGTTGGTAATCGCTTCAGCGATAATCACATCTTCATTGGTTGTTGGTGATTCATTGGATGCTACAGTTCGATATGAAATCGAGGCATCATGGGGTGAGACG
>PBXE01000046.1 GCA_002727485.1 Methanobacteriota archaeon
CCTTCGCCTGATGGCGATGAAAACCTCAGAGCTGAAGGCGTTGCAGAAGAGAGAATAGTTAGAGTAGGAAATGTAATGATTGATAGCCTATATTCAAACTTAGAGAAGGCTAAAGAGAGTACAATCAAATCAGATTTTAGATTACAAGAAAAATATGCAATTCTTACTCTACATAGGCCATCTAATGTCGACGACAAAGATAACTTTGCAGGGATAATAGGGGCGCTGGAGCACATTGGAGAAAATATTCAAATTATATTTCCGATGCATCCAAGAACTGAGAAAATGGCAAAAACCTTCTCCCTATATGAGCGCATAGAAGCGATTCCAAACATAGTGATTACAGGTCCAGTCGGCTATCTTGACTTCGTCGCATTAATGGCATCATCTACTCTAGCATTGACCGATTCGGGTGGGCTTCAAGAAGAGACAACCGCTTTGGGTATACCTTGTATTACGCTTCGCGAAAATACTGAACGCCCAATTACAGTAACTGAAGGAACCAATACAATCGTTGGGTGTGACCCTGAACTAATCAAGAAAACAGCGATGGATGTATTAGAGACTGGGGGTAAGTCCGGCCGGATTCCTGAGTTATGGGATGGTAAAACATCGCAAAGGATTGCTGATGTATTATTACAATATATTAGCGCCAATGGTGATTAGATGAAAGTTCTACATGTTCTTGCAAATAGTCCACCCGATGTGAATGGCTATGCTGTAAGAACTCAAATGATTTTAGAGAATCAAAACCAATTGGAACAAATAGATTGTTTAGGTCTTAGTTCACCATGGTATCCTGATAGAGATTCGATGGTCGATGAATTCAATATGAATGGCGTACAATACCTACGTACATTACATCCATCAAGGAAAAAGAATTCAAAATTATCACACAAATTAGTGAAGTTTTTCACTCGAAATCCTGGGGCTAAATCTTTGACTAAAAATGAAGAAAACAAAGATAAAAAATTTATTTTACTACATATTTATGATTTTTTTTACTATGGTATTTTCAAAGTAGGTCGTGCAATAAGGCATTTTTTTAGGATTGGTTGGAAAGTAGTTGAGGAAAAAATCCTAATCAAATATTTCACCAAGAGAATAATAGAAGTAGCAAAACAAAATAAGGCCGAAATTATTCACGCTCATACGCCTTACAGAGTTGGATTGCCCGCTCTTAAAGCGGCTAGAAAACTAGGGCTACCTTTCGTTTATGAAATGCGCGGAATGTGGGAAGAAACAGCAGTTGCTAATGGAAGATGGATTAGAAATGGCCCCGCATATCGTCGTTTTCAAAATTATGAAACCAAGGTTTTGCGTAAAGCAGATTCAGTGATATGNATTAGTGAGACCCTCAAAAAAGAAGCCATCTNAAGAGGAGTAAATCCGGAGAAAATAACTGTGATAACAAATGCAGTTGAGAAAGATATGAGTGAAAAGAAATCCAAATCTTCTAGTTTGAAGTCCGCTAAAGATTCTCTAAATCTCTCTGCTTCAACCAAAGTTGTTGGCTACATAGGCTCACTAAGAGAGATGGAAGGCGTTGACTTAACCGCAAAAGCAGTAGCTAAGTTGGTAGAAAAAGGCCATGATGTACGTTTTTTTGTTTTAACCGGTGAAAATGGTCAAGATGAACTAAGATCTCTATGTAAGAAACTAGACATCGCTGATAAATCAACTATAATGGGGCCGGTGCCTCATGAAGAGGTTCCAGTATTCTATGATTTAATTGACGTATTCATTGTCAGTCGACCTGAAACACGAGTTACAAAATTAGTAACGCCTCTCAAACCATTTGAGGCGATGGCGATGGGCAAAGCAGTAATTGCCTCGAAACTTCCAGCATTGGAAGAAATAATTCAACATAATAAAACCGGATTGCTATACACTCCAGATAATTTAGAATCGCTTGTTGAGTCAATACGACAGTGTATTGAAGATGATGATTTAACAAAATCATTAGGAGATTCAGCCAAAAACTGGATTGAAGAAAATAGAACATGGGATATTGTTGTCAAGAAATCAATGGAAGCATATGAGATTGCTAAAGTAGGAAAGTGAACATATGTATAAGATTCTAGTTACAGGCGGCTCTGGATTTATCGGTTCCAATGTAATTACAGAATTAAGTAAATCCTACAGAGTTATCAATTTTGATTTGAACCCTTCAAAAAATACGATGATAGAAGAAGTAATTGGAGATATTAGGGATAAAGAATTAGTCGAGCAAGTAGTTGAAAAATGCGATATTATCATTCATTTAGCAGCTCAAGTTTCAGTTCCTCTATCNATTGATTACCCACAAAAAACATTCGANATTAATGTNGAAGGAACTCANAACATCATCGANGCAGCCCATAAATTCGGAATTAAGCGATTGATAATTGCCTCCAGCGCAGCGGTTTATGGGGAGGTTTCTAATTTACCATTAAAGGAAGAATATGCAGGACAATGCCTTTCTCCTTATGCTCAATCAAAGTGGAAAAATGAATCACAGATAATGTTGGCGCGAGACGATGGTCTTGAAGCGGTTGCATTACGATTTTTCAATGTCTACGGGCCAGGACAAAGTACGAATGGAGCATATGCAGCAGTAATTCCCAAGTTCGTTGAAATGTTGACGTCTGGAAAGCAACCCATTGTATATGGTGATGGCCTTCAGAGCAGAGATTTCGTTCATGTCAAGGATTTGATTAGAGCGATAGAAAATTTACTTCAATGTGATTGGAATTTAGTTGATGGCCATGCTTATAATCTTGCATCACAATCACAAACTACAATCCTTGAAATTATTGAATTAATCAATAATTCAATCGCAAAAATAAATCCTGATTTCAATACAGTTGGTCCAAATTTCGAACAGTCAAGAAAAGGCGATATCAAGCACTCTTTCGCCGATATATCTAAGATCACTAGTATGCTTGATTGGAAACCTTCCGTTGAACTTTCTCAAGGAATTGAAGAATTAGTTGGAATAAGATTGAATCAATAAATGAGGGTTTTCTATGAATGTTTTATGGTTCACTGGNCGCAGATTTGATAATTTCTGTTCTACAACCCAATCCTCTCTTGCCTCGGGTCTGATAAAAAAAGGCCATACAATTCATTTTTTGAACCCTGATAAACAAGGAGATCATGAAGAAAAACCATGGCAACACACAGGTTTCTCACAGAGTTCGATTATAGGTTTGCAGAGTCGAACTTTGGCAAAGAAAATGAAAAATTGGCTTAAGAATAATCAATTAGAAAATGATTCTATAGCAATTGTAGATTGGCGTTTAATCAAATTTCTCCAATCAGAACTTGAGAGGAAACAAATTCCCTGGATTTTGATGGATAGAAGTCCTCCAGCTGATGCTGGACTACTTGCATCTCTCCAGTGGCCTGTTTGGAAGAATGCATGGAAAAGAGTTTCAAAAAGTAAATCAGCAAATGGCTGTATTGTATCTAAGGGCCATCAAAGACTGATTCAATCTAGTATTGATATTTCTTCAGATAAATTTAGCATTTTACCTGCTGGAGTTGATTTAGAATTATTTCATCCTGGNAAAAAGAATGAAGATCTAACTATGGTTTATCACGGCCGCTTGGATAAGCACCGTGGAATTTTAGCATTGCCTATGCTCGCACACAAAGCAACACAAGCGGGAATAAAATTACGGTTAATCTTAATTGGCGAAGGAGATGTTTTCCATCNATTACAAGATTTATCTGAATCTTATGATTATATTCAAGTTGAATCAAATATGGAGCAAGAAAAGGTTGCTGGAATTCTTGCCAGAGCCCATTTGGGATTATTACCGATGCCTGATANTAAGTTGTGGTCTATTGCTAGTCCACTAAAGAGAAGCGAGTATGCTGCTGCTGGAATGATGATTTTTGGTATAGATCATGCTGGTCATCAATTCCCAAATTCCTCTTTATGTGAGTGGATGAAATTAGTTCCTCAGCATGATTTTCATCAAGATGGAGTTGATTGGATAAAAACACTGAGTCCAAATTTGATTGAACAATATTCGAAAGATGCAAGAGCTTTTGCGGAAGATGAACTATCATGGAATAAATCAATTGAGACTTTAGAACAGGTGATTATTTCTCAATCAAATAAATTTTCATAGATTCTTTTCCATTCTTGAATTATATTGTTGATCTCATATGGCTTACTAGCAGAAATTAAATCTTTGACATCAAATTCTTTCATTAACATATTTTCTACTTTATTTGACCAGTCTTCAACACTTCCAAACTCAGCATGTTCGACAATNCCGGGCAACCCCATCACTCTATCACTTGCNANGCAGGGAAGTCCACATGNTAAAGCCTCAAGAATAGTTAGAGGTTGACCTTCATACGCTGATGGCATTATCAATAATGANGANTTTTGAAGTAATTCCAATTTTTCTTGTTCACTAACCCATCCTTTTGCTTCAATCCACGGTTTAGTGCTTCTATCTATGCCTGTCATCACAAGTTTAAGATCAGGAATAGTGCCCACCAAACTTTCTCCTAGACTAATCGCAAAATNATGACCCTTTACAGCATCATTTCTACCCANTAATAGGATTTGATTTTGTTCGCGCCTNATATNTTGATTGTGAATAATACTGGGNTCAACCGGATTATGTATCACGTAACTATGTCCAACATAAGGTTGTAAACGTTTCTTCCACTCGCTACTCAAAACAACAATTATTGANTTTGTATCATTGATAAATGTTCTAATCTTTTTCGCTCTTTTCGAATTTGGAGACTTCATCCAGGAATCAAATTTACCACTATGAATATGTATTATACATGGTATTGAGAATTTTCTTGCTAAAGCGACAAACCGCTTTTTACGCCACCATGACCAATCAGAGGCAGTATGNACATGNACCACATCAATGTGATTATCTTTTGANAGTAGAATTNTCTTGAACTTTTTCTTCGCNTTTCTGTATGCTAGCCATTTAGTAATGGGATTGCCTATTTTNTGAGATGAAAGTAATTCTGCATNCCATCCCTNAGGNGGATTCTCTGCTAAGATATGCATCACCTTGGCCATACCGCCAGGTGTATCACATGGCCCGATATGGAGCACCNTTCGCATATNACTACCAGATGCTACGAGATGATGAGTATAGTGGTTAAAATAGTACAAATGTGAAAATTATAAGGCAAGATGTCAAAATCCGAAAGGTATTGGCAGGTACATGGTGTGGATTCCGGTTATTTCGCAAATAACCCTAGGAGCATTTGCTTTTTTGCCGTTTTTACAACACCAACTCTCGATAAAAAAGTGGCTAAAAAAACCATTGAAATATCCTGAAGAAGCGCCTAATGAGGANTTAACTATCCTTCTCCCTGTTTGGAATGAAGGNAAAATTATCGAGCAAAAATTAGATANTTTAGCAAGTCATAATANAATAAAAGCCTCATTACTGATAATTGATTCAGCTTCTAGTGACAATACAGTGGAATTAATCAATGGATGGATAGCAGAAAATAAATCTAGATTTCAATCTATTCACCTCATTGAAATGCAAGAGAGATTAGGAAAGACGCCCGCTGTACATCGTGCATTGAGTCATTTATCAAAGCAGAAATTTGACGGATTAATTTTGATGACCGATGCTGATGCAACCATTACAGAGAACAGTATTGAGAGAATGTATGGATGGTTTGCTGATTCTACTATTGGAGCGGTTGGGGCTAAGGCGATTAGAAAGCGTAGTATTAGCTCTGAACGTCAATATAGAGGCATGTTTGAAACTATTCGATTGGGAGAATCTAATTTTGACAGCACACCTTTTCTCGAAGGATCTTGTATGATGTGGAGGTCAAACGCGTTTGATATCTCCGAACTGGACTCCACCTCAAATGCAGATGATGCACAAATTGCTACTGGCGTTAGACTATCTGGATTGAAATCAATATTTGATGATAAGGCTTCTTTCACAGACATCGCTCCTCCAACTATCGAGGGTCAAAGAAGGCAGAAGATAAGGAGGGCCCAAGGTTTGCAGAGACTGCTTAGGCGGCAGAAAAACAATCTAAAAATCCGCTCATCATCTAAATTTAGAAGGATTTTCAAAAGACAAAATTATTTTCATAATTATTCCCCGTTCTTGGCTTTAGGGGCTGGCCTATGTGCTTTATCAAGATGGTTCTTAGTCGGAATAAGTGGTATGCCTACGGGAAATGAAGCGATTATACATGCCTCATTAGGAGTTGTAGAATTGTTTTGTCTAACTTCATGGTTATGTACCAGGCAAGGGATTACTTTGCCTCTGTTAGGTAAAATTGGTAATATACTAACAGGTCTCGAATACTTACTTATTGCCAGAATAAATTCAATAAGAGGAATTTCTTCTCACATTTGGGATCAGCATACTGATACTAGAGACTTAATTAGAAGTAAAAAATAAAATTAAAAAAAGCCCCCCTGAGGACCGAAGTCCTCAGGAGGGCAGTTATATTCCTCAGAATATATTCATCTTTAATTAGGCTGTATTACCTATCTTCACTCCATAGCGATACTGGAAGTATCTAGAGTAACGCCGTCACGGTCGTTCAAGATAGTTACAGTAACTGTACATGTGGTAACTGCGTCACCGTTGCTGTCAGTTCCACAACCTTGGGTTGTGATTGTTACAGCGTCACCGACGGTCCAAGCAGAGCCTGATTCGTCGTAGCATGGTGTGTTGTCACTGTTTGCATTGCAAGCTTCAGCAGTTTCTGCAGCAGCTTGGCCAATAGCGACCTTAATCTTTGCAGATGCCCAACCTAGGTCTCCGCCTTGGTCCATGGTAACTACAACTTCGTCAGCGCCAGCGCCATCTGCTCCACTAAAGGAGTAGAGTGCTAGATCACCGTCGGTGTTGCTCTCTGCTAGATTTGCGGCCCATACATATAGTACACCGGCCAATACCACAGTAATTGCAACCATCAAGATAGTAGCAATGACTGGGCTTACAGCTTCATCATTTCTTGTTTCGTTTTTCATATTTTTGTCCTCCATACCCGTTGCCGGGAGAAATTTCTCCACCGCTACCGTCATATATAATCTTGGTGCCGATGAATGTCGCAAATTTGCCCAAAAACCGCGATACTGCGCGCTTATGCCAGATGTTTTTTTGCCGCCGCTGAGTGGAGCATACCATTTGTAAACCGCAATCTGAAAGAAAAAATAACATTTTATCCAGCCTCGCGGCTGTAGGGAAATTGAGGTGAACAGGGTGAGAGTAACGCAGAGGGGATGGGATGCACTCAACAGAACTTCTACAGCCCCGTTCATTACTGACCAAGAGTTGATAGTTTATATTGATTATTGAGCGAAAATCAAGGAAAACTGTGTTGTTGTAGTAAACTCATTTGGAAAAAATATTTTAAAATGTTATTTTTCACTCAACTGTTAGAATCTCAGGTCCACCTTCTGAAACATATACTGTATGTTCAAATTGACATATATTCCCTTGATCAGCACATGCCAATACATGGTATGTTTCCAAGAATCTAATACTAATCAATTTCTTAACCAGCGCATTCCATTTACTTTGGCGGCTTTCTTCATCAGCATCTGGAAATGGTTTTTCTAACATCGGATATGCCCACCTTTCAGCGAAAGGAAGCGTAGAATATCTTTCTTCTAAATTTCTGGCCAGTTGCGCTCCAAGAGGCTTCAACTGCCCCTTTGATCTTGCTTTTCTAGAAGTAGTAAGGCCAGTCAATCGATAAATATTTGATGAATTAGACTGGCCGAGATTCTTGATCAGTCCTGATTTTCCTGTTGTGTTAAATGGTTCAATAGCATAAACGGAACCTTCCTCTACAACACCTTTGAAGCCTCTATTATCTGGGCCACAGGCGTATGAAGGTACGGAGACACCAGCATGAAGTTCCCATGGTTTTAATTGATGACCACATAGATTTCTAATCGGTTGGAAACCAGCATCTATTGAAGGTTGAGCAGCGGCTGCACCAACCTTGTGCCATGGAGTACCAGGGTGTAGCATCTCAATAGCAGCATCTCTAGCTTCTTTAGCAGCCTTAATTTGTTCAGTATGATTATTAGTATTTCCAACTTCAATGGTTAATGCATTGTCTCCTATATGTCCTTTAATGTGAACGCCATAGTCGATTTTTACACAATCACCTTTACTCAATGTCATATCCCCATCCCATTCTTCAACAGGGGAAACATTGTGATCTGTAGTGAAATGAGCAGCTAAATCATTTACAGCAATAGTTCCAGGGAATGCAGGTTTACCGCCATGGCGATGAATGAACCTTTCAGCTGCTTCTATGATTTCGTGAAAAGTAGCACCGGGTACGATTTTTTCTTTCATAGCCTCGAGAGTTCTGCGAGCAACATGCCCAGCGTCACGCCAATATTTTAGCGTATTTTCCTCATCCATGCCATCACGTCTGCTCGAGGTACAACGCCCTCTCTCATAATGGTTACCGAGAATCCACAACTTTCTGATTCATTTTTATCAATAGATAATATCGTGCTACCCTTACCTCCTGGACAGGTGCCTTCTAGCACAAAATCACTACTTAGTTCAATTGACTTTGCTGCAATTGAGACAATATTACTGGGTTCAACACCACTTGGATTTGCACTTGTAGCAGTGACCGGGCCAACAGCTTCGGCTAACATTCTAGCCACAGGGTTAGAAAAAACTCTAATTGCGACTCTATTTCCACCTAATCGGGAGTCTAATTTTTCTTTGGCATCTAGAATTAAAGTAATACTACCCAAAGGAAAATTTTCAAGCAGAGTTTTAGCAAAATTTGGGACTTCAACTAAATCTTCTGCTTGTTGTAAGGAAAAAACACCTAGGCTGACAGGCTGATCTTCAGAGCGTTTCTTTAATGAAAATAATTTATCCAATCCTTTTTTACTCGGTAAACTTCCAAGTCCCGGCAATGTCGAAGTTGGGTAAGCAACAACTCCTCCTGATTCAAGATGTTCAATCAGTTTAATTGAAATTTGATCCATGCTCTCACTGTAAAGTAGTCCATTCTAAAACATGTTTTTTAGCAACTTCAGCAGCAAGTTCCTTATCTTCGGTTTTCACTAGTAATTTGCCGCTAGGGTATAGCGTTAGGTCACATGGTCCTGTAAATGTCCAGCATAATCGATTTCTAATACCGACTTCGTATCCATCAGATTCAATTCGCGCACCAACAACATCCAAGTCAATACTATCAATTCCCTCTAAGTCAATTTGCCATGCAGCGCGATTACCACAGAGTTCCATTACAAAACCATCAGACATTTTTACACCTCTAAAATTCACATCGGCGGCCTAGGAGGTTTTTTAGAATTAGGAGGGCCTTTTGGTGGCTTTTTTGGACCCTTGCTTGGTGGGCCAGAAGGAGGACCAGATGGTGGGCTAGAAGGTTTAGCCGATGGAGGGCCAGAAGGTGGGCTAGACGGAGGACTGGATGGTTTTTCAACAGTTTCTACTGCCTCATTGTCTTCACTCGATTCAACAGTTTCAATTTCAGTTTTGATTGGCAATGGTGGCGGCGTTGATGCAGTAATTACTGAACTCGGTGCATCTTCGACAGTTTGCTGTGATGAATCAGTATTAGGAGAATCTAAAGATTTAGAGAATGATAGTAAATCTGAGGAGTTAGTCTCTTGCTCAACAACAGGTTGTGAGGTTTGTTCAACAATATTAGGTTCTACGGAGTTAAGAGCCAAATCATTTTCTTGTACTGGAGGTGGCGTTGAAAGCAAAGGATCATTACTTTTCCAAGGAGGTGTTCTTACCTCATCATCCTCTACTTCTGGAGCTTTTCCGACAGAAATAGCGGTAGCACCTCCAGCAGCATTCTCTCCAAAATATGATGTCATTTTGATTTCAGATGAATCAATAATACCTCTTTCTTCAATATTGCCAAAATCGCCCAAATCTTCGCCGAAAGCGTTCGAGAATAGACCAGCACCAATAGAATTTTTCACAACTCTTCCCTCCTCAGCCTCAAAACAGAAATCTGCGTCATAAGGTCCTAGGTCAAGACTAATACTCCCCGAGCGAATCATAAAAGTCCAGTTGCCACTTTCCAGTGGAAATTCAAAAGTAAATTTTCTAGTTAGGCCGGGGCCTAGAGATGTAATTCCCTCTTCCGATTCAACCTTTCTTTTATCGCTAGTCTGGATAAAAATTTCCAATCCTCCAACAGGAATGGCAGATTCATTTGAAATTTCAACAGAGACTAAGACCACATCTTGGTCATCATCATCAATTTCCATTTTTGCAAGCAATAGGCGGCTTTCAAGCGGTGAAACTCTTTGGAAGTGCTCTTCTGACATATGTCCCGCCCAAACCCCACTAGAAGCAGTTATACTTGAACTAAATGTTTTTTTTGAAACTTGCATCAACGTAATTTTTGCCGAGTTTCAACAGGTAGCGACCAGTCTACAGCTGCAACTGTGTGATTTTTTAGATCTAGGGCGGTTCTGTATTCAGCATTTTTTGAACGGGCTGCCAAAGAATCTCTAAGTCCGAACCAAAGAGGCCCAATAATCGGTAGAAGGTACAAAAGTTTACCAAATGCTCTAGGGCCCCAATGATGTATCTCAATAGCAGTACCATTATCATGGACAATAGCAATACGGAACGCTCGTTGGCCAAACGAACGCCCTAGACTTCTACCAGAATATTTCCAATAGAGATAGAAAGAGGTGAAGAAAATCAGCCATGTAACGATAAAAGGGAATACATAATCAACAGATTCGGTAAGATAATTCCAACTGATTAAAACGCTGAGAAATTTGAATCTGGTAACTACTTCTAAAACTAAAGTAACCATTACCACATCTAGCATGAATGCGCCAATTCTTTTCCAGAGTGGGGCTATTAACATGCCTTCAGGAGCACTAGCAAGAACCGCTTGAGCTAGAGTTCCTCCGCCTTGATGGACTTCAACAACACTATCGGCCATGTATGGGGGTAGAGGGTGTGGTTTGTCAATATACGCATTTAGTCATTTGACAAGTGCCATGCTAAACAACCACTTTCTTCAACCCAGTCAAGCCAAGAATTCCATGTAGGGTCATGTTTCAAAGTAGACAAGTGGCCAATAACTACGAGGCCTCTTTTGGCCCTAGTTAAAGCAACATTCATTCTTCTCTTATCTTTCAAAAAACCAATTTCTCCATTTTCATTGGCTCTAACTGTCGAGAATACAATAATCTCTTTTTCGCGGCCTTGATATCCGTCTACACTCTTAATTTCAAGTCCACTATATTTCTCACCAAGTTCTCTCCCGCCGGCTTGTTCAAAGAGGTCATTTAGAACTCTAACCTGTCCGTTATAGGGAGTAATTATTCCTATTTCGGTTGTCTTGACATCTCCAATTCCCAATAACTCGTCAACTACAGAAAGTACTTTCGCGGCCTCAGAAAAATTAGAACGACTACTACCTTCCTCATCTAATTCCTCTGCCCCTTCAACAGGAATAAATGCTACTGGACTATCCCAATTTGGCCATAATAATCCAGCAGGAGCGGGTCGTTCAGACTTCGAACAACCATCATCTAATTTATTGTCATAAAATCTAGAACTAGGAAATTCTCTAATCTTGGGATGCATTCTGTATTGCGTAGTCAACATCTGAGCAGGAATTTTACATTTATTCAATCTCTCGAAAAGAGATTGCCCCAAGCCTCCGATTTCAGCATTCTCACTGATTACTGTTGGAGGAAGTTGTTTGTGATCACCGACTAAAATTAACTGTCTGCATCCTCTAGTTATTGGAACTAAGGAACTTGGCTCACTTGCTTGGGTTGCTTCATCGATTAGTATTATTGGGAATTTCCTATTTCCTAAAATTTGGTGGCCAGAACCAATCGTAGTGGTACAAACAACTTCTGCACTGTCTAATATCGACGCAGTCATCTCATTTTCAATGCGTTTAATTTCTTTAAAATTATTTTTAATATCTCTATGAGTCAATCCTTTTTCTTTGCCCTTTAATTTGGATAGCCCTTTCCTTAATTCATCGTTTTCATCACGTATGAAGTTCAACTCTTCTTGAAGGGGGTGGTCTTCAATAAGAGCATCTAGGGTAGCATTACGCAAATTTTCACGGACTTTTACAGGACGCCCAATTCTAACTGCTTTTACCCCTAAATCAAGTAATCCTTCTAGCAGGTTGTCTACCGCAACATTTGATTCGGCTGTGGCGAGAATCGAACCTTGTCCTTTTTTTGCTAATTCCTTCAATAAATGAACCGCTGTATGTGTTTTACCAGTTCCAGGTGGGCCTTGAATCAATGTTAAACGTCTTTGCATTGCAACCTCTACAGCCTTTTGTTGAGATTCATTTAGAGAATCTATTTGCTTGAGATTATAATTTTTGATTTTCCCTTTGATATCTGGTGGACGTTCCGCAGATGATGCGCAATCATGTAGAGAGCCGAGAAGTAAATCTCTGAGTGTGGTTCCTCCTTCGCCTTCTGTAGAATGAAATGAAATCAAAGCCTCATTCATTCTATCATAAGCTACTCGATTCGCACCTCTGTCGATTCTCCAACGACCCTTTCTAAGGTCTCTCGGTTTTTCGGTTACAACAATTCTAATTCTGGTTGGGCCACGGTCTAGGACGATTCCTTCATACACTTTTTCGCCCCAAGGTCTCGTTCTTGAAATCAGAACTATGTCTCCATGTCCAAATCTATGCGCCGGCATTCTAGATTTATCTGGCAATTCAAATACAATAATCGGGTCTCCAAAAAATCTACCTTGACTTCTAGCGCTCAATTCAAAGAGAGTTAAACCGGCAGTTACCAAACGCTGTTTATTCCATTTTTTCCATCTTTCTTCAACTAAAGCAGTCTCATCATCTAATTCGATTTTTATCAGTTTACTGAAACGGTTAAAATGATCTTGTCCTCTTTTCCAAATGTGAGGCATTTCACTATCGAGAGATAATTTTTCTTGAGGTACCTCATTTTGGGCACTATTAAGTCGCTTGATTGAGCCCTTTTTCCCCATATTATCGTGCCTCACGAATTTTCTATCGACCATTCATCAAATGAAGTATAAATTGCCCGCGTGACCCTATCACTTAAACCCTCTTTGTGAGGCCCATCAACTGGTGGGTTCGGTGTTCGGGTGGCGTAAGAAGAGCACCACAGGGGAAGAGAATATCTGCCCTTACTGCAACACTCCAAACTCTCCAGATGCAGAAAACTGTACTCTTTGTTATTACGAATTTAATCGCTCAGCAAGAGACCAACCAATGGCTCCCCCGTCATCTTCAGATTCTGATATAATGTCTACATTAATGAGTGATGATTTTGAAGAGTTTGAAGAAGAAGATGCTGTAGAGGCTGTTCTTACATTAGATGAAATAACCATCGAAGTAGATCAATTTGAACATTCGACAAGTGATTCTGATAAGTTTCAATTTATCGAAAGTTCAGGACCCACCTTGTCGGATACCAAAAACTATCAGGCCCCTGATGAAGTACAATTAAGCAAGTCCGATGCACCTTCGAAAGAAGTGGATTTCATAGTCCCCAGTTCAGACCCTTTAGAAGAGGTTGCTGAACCAGTTCATACTGGACAAGGTTCGTTATTCTCAGTTTCTTCGGAATCAGATTTCGATGTTAACGAGGTCCGCAAATCATCTATGCCAATTGCCGGTAAAACCAATATGGAACCGGAAATATTTGATGAGTCTAATGAAGTTTTAGAGGTTGATTTAGCAGTTGCAATTGTTGAGGACGACCTGCAATCAGAAGTTCCAGATTTGCCCGATGATATCGAAACCCCGCAAGATAAAGCACTTGATGAAGTTGCAAATACTCCCGAAATCCCAGAAATTCCTGAGCAAATAACTAGCACACCAGAAATCCCAGAAATTCCTGAGGAAATAACTAACACACCAGAAATTCCTGATATCCCAGATCAAGCAATAGATACTCCAGAAGTTCCAGATATTACGGAACAATCCCCTAGTTCTACGAAAATAATTGAACAAGAAACAAAACCTGCACCTACTCCGCAGCACAATAATCGAATATGGCCTTGGCCTGCAAAGCCGCCGTGGGATGAAAGGCAGGTTTATCGAGAGGTAGTTACCTTGTTAGAATTAGTAAAAAATGGTAAATTAGTTCAAGCCGCTGAAGCAATTGATAATCTAGGGCCTCATCTAAATAACAATCTAGATATGTTGACACATATTGGTACAGTAATGCGTTATTTAGGTAGAGAAGAGCATCTGCAATGGATGTTAAAAATGGCACAAAATGTATATCCTAATGACCAGAGGGTGTCTACAGCAATAACTCATTTGTCAAGTTAGAGGGATACAATGTCAACTACTCCGGTTTTGAATATAGACGAAGAAATTTCGTTAATTCCTGTCAATAAATCGGTTTTATCTTCTGTCATTGAAGCCTACAATGAAGACCCAGAATCTGCACTCGTCGCTTTACCTTGGCTAAATAGTCATGAGGAAATTAGAAATCAACTAAGAGATATGCTATTTGATGTTGAATCGCAGTCAGATGAGGACAAACTACATTTTTGGAGTATAGTGATTGGTGAGAAAAACGAATTTGCTGGATTGATTGGACTTGGTGATGAATTACAACTATTGCACTCAAATTATAATCTTGGTTATTGGGTTAGAATTGGCTTTAGGCGTAAGAAGATAGCAATTCGTTGTGTAGATGCTATACTTTCTTGGTTAAAATCGAGAGACCAATTCTTCAGAATTGAGATTACTGTACACCCCCACAATAAAGCTGGCCTTGCCACAGCTCAATCTATATGTGAAAAATGGAATGGTGAGTTGGTAGATGAATTCATTGGAATTGAGATAGGTGATAGAACAGTACCACATAGAATCCACATTATTGACATCAAGTAAGGTGAATCAATTGCATAGAACATGGTTGACTATTGACTGTGATGACTTTCGGCATGTTCCAGCAAATCAAGGACACCCAACTAGAAGTAAGGGGAATTTGAGTAATGCGCCGAATGTCTTATCTGAACAATTCATTTCAGGTATGGAAGGATTTGAGATTTGGATGAATAGTCATAATCATCCGGTTACACTATTTATTATTGCGGATCTTTTCGAATCGAGTCATTTTAGCGATTGGGTTTCTTCAATTATAAATCACTATTCTAATCGATTAACAATAGGTTGTCATGGCCTTTCACATCGCTCTTGGTCTGCTTGGCCAGAGGATTATGATGGATTTAAACAGGCATTAGCCGAAGCGACTAGGATAATTAAACAAAGAGTAGGAGAAAATTGGCGCCCTTGGTTTAGGGCGCCAGGAGGATATATCGCCCCGTGGATGGCCAGAGCCATTTCAGAATCTGGTTTTACAGTTGATACTTCCATAAATCCGTCATGGATAGTAAAGAAAAAAGCTGGAAAAGGCAATAATTGGAGAAAGGTTAGAGAATCAATCTCAAAAAATAATTTAATCGAGAGAGAGTGGTTGAATATGTGGAGTTTGCCAGTGAATGGCCCTGCACTCTCACTATTTCCGCTATCAATTATTTCTAAGATGGCTTGGAAAAAATTACCTCTGATTTTAACCATAAATCAAGCCTTAGAGGCTCCAAGCAACCCTGAAATTAATCTTTCAACTGTATATTGGCATTTGCTTGATCATGGTAGAGATAATGGTAATTGGACTCCTCCAATACCAAGTAGAATATTTTCATTAGAAAATAATAATGCAAATACTGAATCTCTAAAAACCGCCAATTAAAGCATACTCCATGTTCAGTGAAGTTGTATGGAACAAACCAACGCTTTGGCATCAAGGCCTCAGTTCTGATAAACTAAATTATTTCGAGCGGACAATATCAATTACATTTTTTGCTGGATTGACAGCTCTGTGTGCACAAATCGCATTCGCAGTTCCATGGACGCCGGTGCCCTATACTTTCCAAACATTTGCTGTTTTAGCAACTGGAGTATACTTGAAGAGAAATGATGCATTTCTTTCAGGATGTGTTTACCTGCTTGCAGGGGCTATTGGAGCGCCTGTTTTTGCTGAAGGCGGAAATATGCTATTTGATAGTGGTAAATTGAT
>PBXE01000047.1 GCA_002727485.1 Methanobacteriota archaeon
GCTCCAGTTGGTCATCAACTTCAGCAAACCCACTCGTCTTCATTCCTGTGCAACTGGAGCCCGCGATACTACCAAGCTATACTATACTCCCTCGGTTCACTTTCAGAATCAGTTCTTAGCCTGTCGGCGTGCACGCTTTCGGCGTCGCAATTTCTTCTTGCGCCACTTCCAACGTTGATTACCTGTTTTTTTCCAAGCACGGGAGCCTCTCTTCATGGTGAACAGGCATCCCACCAACATGCCATATATGAGAGCATCGGGTAATTTAATGTAAGAATTTTCAGTGAAAAGTACAGAATTGTCGTACTTTGAGTGGCGGACGTACCAGGATTCGAACCCGGGTCGCCGGCTTAGAAGGCCAGAGTGATATCCAACTACACTATACGTCCAAGTCTGGCCAAAAGAATCTCTTTGATGAACTTTGAGGAAGAATTACCTCAAAGGTCTAGCACATTTATGACATCTAGAAGGTTTCTTTACAGTAGTTCTATCCCATGAATAACCACAATTTTTACACTCCCAATGTTGAACTTTCAAATCTCCAAGTACTGAATCCCTCATCCTTTGCAACAGAGGTGAATCTGCCAACTTAGGCATTGGTGCGACTAGTTTAGTTAATTCATCATGCTTGGACGAGTGTAAAGTCAAACCGCTAGCATGTAGAAATTCATGAACGAATGTATGTTTGTATAACATTTCATCTTCGAGCAGTGCTGGATGTAAGCCAATAGTTACTTCACCTGGATCTAACCTCAGCCTCTTCCTTCGATTTAATTCGGCAGAACCTTCTTCAAACCTAGTCATTCCTAATCTATCATCATTCGATTCAAGCCATATCAGTTTAATTCTATCTTCAATCCAAGGCATGAAAACTGCATCAGTTACTCCAGAAAGAGCAGCTAAAGATTCAACTATTGCCCCTTCTGGCACATGGGGGGGGTTTTTAGGAGTTTCAATATCTCCTAAAAGACCGCTTGACCTCTCGCCCATGTAGGACCCAAAAAGTTGGCACTCATCAATCCTTAGATGATTGAAAATACTTATGATGTGAATGGAGGTGGACGGTTTGCGAAAGCACCCCTTGGGGCGTGTAGATCAGTTGGAAGATCGCTACCTTGGCATGGTAGAGGCCACGAGTTCAAATCTCGTCACGTCCACCATAACAATCACAAGGCCTTGACAAATGATTAATAATGTAGGCCACAGGCTTAAATCATGGCAAAGAAAGGTGTTCTTTTAATCAATGTAGGGACTCCTGATGAGCCCACCGTAAAATCTGTCAAAAAGTACCTTCGAGAATTTCTACTGGATCCGGATGTAATTGATATCCCTGCTCCATTAAGACACCTTTTAGTTAGAGGAATAATTCTAAGAGTTAGGCCTAAAAAAATCGCCCCTTTATATCAAAAAATCTGGATGGATGATGGTTCTCCACTAAGAGTATATTCAGATAGAATAACAAAATCATTACAGTCAAAATTAGAGGATATAGAATTTGAGTTTTCTATGCGTTATGGAAACCCAAGTATCTATGATGCTTTACTGAGATTGAAAAATAAAGGAGTCGAAGATTTATTGATTCTTCCAATGTTCCCCCATTATGCTCAAGCAACTACTGAATCATCGCTAAAACATACTTACAAACAATTGAAAAAAATTGATTGGAATCCACAAATAACTGAGATGGGGCACTTTGAGACCGATGAAGAGTATGTCATACCCTTGGCAAATTCAATCAATTCTCAATTAGATGATGATACGCATCTGTTATTTTCATATCATGGTCTGCCAGTATCTCATGTAAAGAGGATTGATAGTTCGAAAAAACATTGTCAAAAAATAGATGATTGTTGCTCAATTAAATCTGAAGCAAATTCTCTATGCTATGGGCATCATTGTATGGAAACAACGAAAACAGTAGTCGGCTTACTAGGACTTGATTCAAACCGTTGGTCGATTAGTTATCAAAGTAGAATCGGACCCGTGAAGTGGTTAGAGCCTTCTACAATGAATAAAGTCGAAGAATTAGTAAAGCGAGGAGTAAAAAAATTAGCAATTGTAGCTCCAGCATTCCTAGCAGATGGTTTAGAGACCTTAGAAGAATTAGACATTGGAATAAGAGAACACTTTTTAGAACTAGGTGGACAAGAATTGACAGTAATAAAATGTCTTAATGATAACGAAGATTGGGTTGAAGGTCTTGGAAAGATGATTACAAAGAAGTTCAAATCTGAGGCTTTAATTTAGAAAAATTCTGCTATTCTCTCAGCCTCACACACTACGTGAGTTATTGATACACCACTAACTGACCATCCGACCAAGTTTTTATCGTCGCTGAAATCTGAAATTTTGCTCATATAACCTGGTTTGTATCTGGGTATTTTTCTATCCCCTATTTTTGAAAATAAAACATATTTGTCCGCAAGAAGTTTCTTTGCATGAAGTAGAACAGATTCTTCATTTCCGTCCCAGCGCTCATGCGGCACCATAAGTCTGAACAAACGGTGTCCTTCTGGACAACGCTTAGAATGATGAATATCACTTTCATTGAGTATCCCACTTATTGGAATGCTTCTATCGGGTATTAATGTTCCATAACCAATTTCAATATCTAACACATCCTCTTCCCTGTAACCAATGGCAAAAATGGATAATTCTGTAAAATCATAACCGTCTTGCAAACCAGGAGCCGCCCAAATAATTGAGGATTCAGGAACATCAAATTCAGAAGATATTGATTTAAATGACTGTGCTTTTTGATTGAACTTTATTGTTACATTTTTACTTTCAAGTAGTTCTTTCTCTAATGCTCTAGTCAAAGTTTCCATTCCACCATCTAAAGACGCTATACTTCCTTTTCTTGGGGTGAAAATTGGATATGTTTGTAGTATTTTTTTACTTAGTTTTGATTTTTTGATAGGAGGATTTGAACCAAAATTTGTCATTGACGGCATCAAAAAATCAGCATCTACATTTTCGGCAGTGTCATTGACAATACCAAGAGTAAGGGCGTCGGCTATCTGTTTATTTGGAATCAACTGAGCCACAGAAAAACCACCAGTACGTGATTTTTTAATCGAACTGAGAGTCTTAAAAAATCCAAGTTTAAAGATTGTGAAAAAGGACAACCTATGTTTTTTATTGCCTAATAATATCCATCTTGATTTAGCATCTTTATTGGATGGATTGAAAGAATCCGATAATCCTAAGTCCTCAACTAGCCTCCAAAAAGAAGGATGAGGACGGGTTGCATTTACTGCAAGATCGCATATCCAATCATTGTCTTTCCAAGTGGAAATTACTCCACCGAGAGATTCGTTTTGTTCAAGTAATATTATTTCTAAATCGGGTCTTTTTCTTGAGAGTCGAAAAGCAATGCACATTCCTGATAGTCCACCCCCCACAATTACAACCTTTGAAGAATCAGCCAACTTTTGAGAAATAAGAAGCGGCCTTCTCATTTCATCCCCGTAGTTAATCCAACTTTTCAAGTCAGTCATACTAACAACTCAATTATTATCTGTCCAGTCAATAGGATTACGTAGTAACTGTACCAATCTATCCTCTTCACTTCCATCTTCAACTTCATGACAATATTCCCATCTAGATGTTAATGGTAATGACATCAAAATACTTTCAATTCTACCGTTAGTAGTCAAGCCAAATGTTGTTCCTCTATCATAAACTAAGTTGAATTCAACATATCTACCTCGTCTTATTTGTTGCCATTGTTTCTGCTTTTCGGAAAATTCCAAATCCTTTCTTCGATTTAATATTGGCAAATATGAATCAAGGAATGATTCAGCACAATCGGTAACAAAGTCAAAGCATTCATCTCTTGACGCCTCATTTATATCATCAAAAAATATTCCACCAAGACCTCTTCTCTCATCCCTGTGCTTAATGAAAAAATAATCATCGCACCATTTTTTGAATCTCTGATAATCTGCCACTTCGTGGCGATCACAAACGCTCTTGTGCACTTGATGAAAATGAATTGCGTCTTCTTCGAATAAGTAACTTGGTGTTAAATCAGCACCACCACCAAACCACCAACTTCCAGGTTTCTGGCCTTCTCCTCTCTCAAAATAACGATAATTGGCATGAACGGTCGGAGCCATCGGATTTAGTGGATGCAAAACAAGACTGATTCCTGTCGCAAAGAAATCTAAATCTGCGCCTTTCAGTTCATGGCCCCCTCCCATACTTTTTGCGGCTTGTGGACTCAATGTTCCGTGAACAACACTAACATTGACTCCTGCTTTTTCAAAGACTTTACCTCCAGAAAATACACGGCTTCTACCTCCACCACCCTCTTCTCGGGTCCATTCATCTTGACGGAAATCAACTCCATCGATTTCTTTTAATGCATTACAAATCTCATCTTGAATTCGATGAACCATGTCAGACATTTTCTGACGCATTATTTTTCACCTGTAATCTCTCGTAATACAGTTTCAACACATTCAATCCTTGCAGATGGAGCGAAACCGTGTCCTAGATTGAATATGTGGCCTGGGGAATCTCCGGCTGCATCTAGAACTTCTCTAGTAGCAATCTTGGCCATTTCAGTAGATCCGTGCAATAGAGATGGGTCTAAGTTTCCTTGGAATGCGAATTTATCTCCAAATTGTTTACGATTAAGTGATAAATCATCTCTCCAATCAAGAGAAATTGCATTCAAATCCAATTTCCTAATTTCAGAATGTAGATGTCCTGAACCTTTAGCATAGTGAATCAATGGAACATCTTTTCCAACCTTTTCTCTAAAAACATCAATCGTCTTTTTAGTTGCAGGCATAGCAAATTGGCGATATGTTTCAGGCGATAGAAGTCCCGCCCATGTATCGAATAATTGCACACCATCGGCACCTCCATGCAGTACTTGGTCGGCTAATAAATCACCAACAATTTCTCCCATCTTTAGAAGCAGATTAGTTGCTTCTTTAGGATTAGAATATACTTTAGCTCTAGCATTATGGAAATCTTTGTCACCAGTTCCTCCAGAAAGTAAATACATAGAAATTGTCCAAGGTGAGCCTACAAAACCAAGTCTAGCGATTGATTCACCAACTTGTTCACCTACTGACTTTAATCCATCTGCTGCCCAAGGAGCATGTTTTCTAGCGCTAAAGTCGGTCCAATCATCTACATCTGAAAGGTCAAAATCACTGATTCTAATTCCCCCTCCATATTCAACCTCATATCCAAGACTTGGCAACGGGGTTAATATATCACTGAAAATAATCGCAGCATCAATTTTTTTGTATCTTTCAATTGGTTGCAAAGTAATCTTTGTGCATAGATCTACGTCCATACATCTTTCCCAAAAAGAATACTCAGCAGCGATTTTTCGGTATTCTGGTAAATGTCTACCGGCTTGTCTCATAAACCAAACTGGAGTTCTATCTACTGGTTCAAGGTTCAGCGCGGAAACTATTCTCTCTTTACCATTCATATTACCACTCCAAATCCTCTAAAACTTCGTCAAGCGCTTGTACCATTCCTAAAATATGCTCCTCATTATGAACTGTTGCAATGAATCCTATTTCATAAGCAGAAGGTGCTAACATATATCCTTTCTCAAGTAAAGATCTGTGTAAATCAGAATATAGATGCCCTGCATTAGATGGAATTAAATCCGCTCTTGAAGGTGGTTTATTGCTACTCGGAGAGAACCAAAATAGACTGCCTTGTCTAACCAGCCTCATTGGAAATCCATGTTTCTCTAGTATTGGTTCAACTGAATCTTGTAATAATTTGCCCAATTCCTCAAGTCTGTCATAAGCCGCTTCGTCAAGCAGATCAAGAGTCTTTATTCCTGCTGCCATAGCTAAAGGATTGCCTGAAAGAGTTCCTGCTTGATATACTGGACCAAGAGGCGATAAATTTTCCATTATCTCACTTCTTGCGCCATAAGCACCAACAGGTAATCCTCCACCAATGACCTTCCCGAGGGCGGTAATATCCGGAGTTATACCGGCAATATCGCCATAACTTCCTTGTTTAAATCTAAATCCGCTAATAACTTCATCAAAAATTAATAGTGAACCGTAATCATCACAAAGTTTTCTTAATTTTGATAAGAATTCTTGACTTTGAACCAATAAACCATTATTTGCAGGAAGAGGTTCTATAACAACAGCGGCTATTTCTTCACCATGTTCTTGGAATAAAAATTCTACAGCTTCAATATCGTCCAAAGGAGCAACTAGTGTTGTTGCAACTGTATCATTGGGAATTCCAGGGCTACTGGCAATTCCAAATGTTGCTAGGCCACTACCAGAATTAACCATTAATGAATCTACATGACCATGATAACAACCTTCAAATTTGACTAAAAAATCTCTCCCTGTATAACCTCTGGCAAGTCTAACAGCACTCATTACAGCTTCAGTCCCAGAAGAAACAAATCTAACTTTGTCCATGTGAGTGAATCGTTTTTTTACACGCTTAGCAAGTTCAATCTCCCCAATATGTGGTGCACCAAATGAGGTCCCGTTTTGCATTTTTTGAGATACCATTTCGATTATTTCAGGGTGAGAGTGTCCGTGAATTAGAGGACCCCAAGATTGTACAAAGTCAACTAAATTATTGCCGTCAACATCTGTAACAATAGCACCAGATGCTTTATCGAAATAAATAGGATTTCCATGAACTGATTTGAACGCTCTAACTGGTGAATTTACCCCTCCCACTAAATGATTCAATGCTTCCTTATGTAGGGAATTTGATTTATCTCTCTGCATACATTCACCTCAAAGCCAATTCTTTGAAACCGCCTCGCGAGTATGGTAACTCACTATAACGTCGGCGCCGGCCCTTTTGAATGAATGGAAAATTTCACGAACCATTTTCTTTCTAGAATCATCATCTGGAGTTGCTGAGATTACCATAGAGTATTCGCCACTCACATTGAAAACTGCAACTGGCCTAGAAACAACATCTGAAACTTGTCTAACAACATCTAAGTAAGTTAATGCAGGTTTAATCATTATGATATCTGCACCTTCTCCTTCATCAGTAACAGCTTCAAGTATTGCTTCTGGGTATCCAGATCTAATATCCATTTGATGACTCCCTCTGTCCCCGAAAGAAGGAGCAGAAAATGCTGCATCTCTAAACGGGCCATAAAATGATGAGGCATACTTAACAGAATAAGCAAGGATGCCTGTTTTTACAAATCCCTCTGATTCTAAAACTTCTCTAATTGCTAGTATTCTACCATCCATCATATCTGAGGCAGAAACATAATCTGCACCAGCTTCTGCATGAGACAATGCAATCTTACATAGTTCAGAAACCGACATTTCATTATCAATTTCTTCTTCATGAATAATGCCACAGTGACCATGGTCTGTAGCGGTACATAAGCAAACATCTGTGAATAATACAATGTCATTACCGTACAATGATTTTAATTTNTTAACTGCGATTTGTAAAGGCATATCCATTTNTGATGCTTTACTTGCAAAAGAATCCTTATCATGTGAATCNACTACTGGGAAAAGCATATGCGATTTGATTCCTAATTCCATATCCGTTGATATTGTCTCCAATAACTTATCAACAGATTGTCNGCTTATNCCTGGCATACTAGAAATTGGTTCATCTATNCCTTCNCCGGCCACTATAAAATGAGGCTGGACAAGTGAAGATTTAATCGATAGGTCGAAAATCAAATCTCTTCTAGATTGAGTCCATCGGTTTATTCTAGGTCTAACATTCAATCAATCACCCCTATTCTTTTTCCACCATTTAGAAACATATTCTGCTGTAGGACCCTGTAAGATTTCAACGGTTGATTTTGAGAAATAACCCAGTGAATCTATCTCCTCTTGTGATGCTTTGCCCATACACAGTATATTTTTAGGTATGGGTAATGAATTTTCTACCCAAGATCTNGCAGATGATGGTGAAGATAGAAGCAATACGTCTTCATGATTNATTTCTATAGAATCTACGACTCTAGATTTATTCTCATATCCAATCCAAGAATCAACANTAAAACCTAAATCACTCAAACTATTAACCAAGTCTTGNGAAGCAACATTTGAACGAGGAATCATTAGTTTTATTTCTCTTGAAATTTTCTTATCAATAAAATCAACNAGTTCAACTGAATTTCTAGATTTTGCACAAATTGATACCGTTACTCCGCGCATAAAACAAGCTCTNGCNGTGCCCTCTCCTATAGCAAGCCATTGTATTCTACTCAGATCATTATTTTTTTCAGCCNCTTCAATCGCACATTTAGCTGCAAAAGGNGATGTTAANACTAGATANGGCCATTTTGACCTCGGTATATCGTCATGNAGGAAATTTGACGGCCAATTTTCCACGAGTGAATTCAATTCGATAACAGGCTGATTTAATGTACTTATTCCNTCATTACTTAGNACAGTTGCAAGCCTATCAGAATTTAAAGTTGAAATTAATTTAGGACCTTGTTTTAGGTTAACNAATTCTGTAATATCTTGNTCTGGTAATTTAATTTCTAAATCAGAGATTNNACCANTATATTTCAAGCTATCAAAGTGTAANCCTTTGCAGAATATTTGTTTCCAATTCTTTGGAGATACCTGTAAAAAAACTTCTTCTTTGCTTACTTTTATGCCAGCAGGATAAAGGCAACCACCGCCTACTGAAGAAAGAATTTCACGTTCCTTAGAAACATCTATCTCCGTTTCAATATGGTTCAAAATACTTCTAATCTCATGATATGACTGGTAATCNTCTGACCTGCAATGAACNGANATTGAACCNTGCCCAGGAGCAGTCGGCCATTCAGATTCANTTAATCTNACTGCTGAAAAATTTAGAATCCAAGGTTCTAACACATTNATCTCAAATAATCGCTTTAACCCAATCTCTGCTAGTATTATGCCATCAACTCTNCCTTCTTGCAATCGCTTTAATCTAGTTTCAANTTGNCCTCTNACTGCAATTGGNATAATATCNGGNCGTTTACCTAAAACAAAGGATTGCCTTCTTCCAGANACNGTCCCAACCGTGCCAGATTTAGNAATAATANTCAATGCATCGTCGATANANGTTTCTTTATCTGAANTAAATAAATCNCTTAGTGTTTGGAATCCTTCNCTTTTGGGGAAAATGAGTAGATCACTTGTACATCCGCGTTCAAGATATGCTAAGTTCGATAAATGGGAATTTATTTCGACAGGGACATCTTTACTAGAATGGACCGCTATATCGATATTATTTCTCAATAATTCATTATCCACAGCATGAATAAATTGACCTACTGATGAAGATAAATCACCACCTAGAGATTTATCTCCTGATGAAGAAATNCCAACTATTTCGGTNTGGAAACCTGAGTTCTCGAGTTTTTCTTTGACTTTGTTGGCTTGCCACATTGCAAGATTAGAAGTCCTAGTACCAATTCTAATCAATTTCAAAGTGTGGCCTCCGCAAGAGATGACTTCCCATTAATGTGAATAATCGTTTCAGTCACATCACTAGCCACTCTCTTAAGAAGAATTGGATTTATTTTTCGTTCAGTAGAAAGAACCATTTCGCTAAGTTGATCTGAGGAAAATGGACCCTCACGATTACATATCCAAGTTGCAATCTCTCTAGAGAATGCCCCTAGTTGTATATTCTCATCATTTGAATTTTCATTACTAGACCACTGTTGTGATAANTGTTCTAAGGTTCTATAAATGAATGCTCTGAACATTCCTTGATTTCTGTCTGTCAATGCTGACATGAATTTCTTTTCAATATTAGAAATCAATTCTTCACTCCTAAGAATAGTATTTTCATAGTCCCATTCAACTCCTAACTTGTGAGCTACTTTAATCCAATATTCCATTCCAAGTAATTCTTGTTCACCATTTATACCTGATGATTCTATTGATGGAGGCCATGAAAAATCCATAATTTTCACAGGTTTGCTAANAGGAATAATATTTGAGGAATTGAAAGTTGGTTCGATATTTCTTATTGTGGATATTATCAATGATGGCATAATATCCTGTTCTTCCCATTGATCGAATGATAAGATATTAACGCGAGAAGATAATTCTATATCTCTTTGTGATGCAGTCTTTGGATCTCTCGAGAATACAGTGATATTTTNCTGACCTTGTAAAAGAAGAACTTCAACTGCTTTACGACCCATCTCACCAAATCCTAAAACTACGCATAGTGGGTCTTCTTCTTTTGACAATACCTCCTCGATGGCATTAGATGCTAAATTTAGCATCGATTCTGTAGTTTGATTAAATCCGAATTCCTTTCTAAGTAGACGNTTTGCTGAAATAATATGATCAAAAAATGAGCAATTTATATCACTGATTANCCCATTTTCATTGTGCAACGANATAGAACCCCTAAATTGAGACATAACTTGTAATTCACCGATAATAAATGANTCAAGGCCNCTGCAAACTTTGACAAGATGGCGCCAAACATCAATGCCTTGNTATNTATCAAAGAGTGCTTGTTCTTGATTNAAAACATTCATTACACAACGTTCAAGTTCATCACAAGTTGTTCCAAATCCAACGTACAAAACTCGATTGCAGGTCGAGAACTCAAAAACATCAGAACCGAGTTCATTCTTAAGATTTCTAATTAGATCTATTCTAGATTCTTTAGACAAACCCTCTGATGTAAAATTCTTGACATATTCGACATTTGCAGAATTAATCTTCATTGAAATCATACTGATACTATTGATTAGTGATTCAGTATCATACGATTTTCCATCAAGCATATGAGAGGAATTTGACAACTTTGTCAAATCGATATTAGGGGCCCCTAAAATTGACATTCAATTCCCTCTAACTCACCTGAGCAGTCGACCCTTATGAACTTGGATGGTTACTGACTAAATAACAGAATCAGACGATTTTGTTGAAAGGAAAATTGTTCATGAATGTATACAATTTCATAATTACAAAAATCTATTTTTCTACGAAGTTTTTCCAGCGTTTCATNTATTCAATAAAAATCGGACTAAGTTCGACATTTTCNAGGTGCTCTNCACTGAANGGNGGTCTTTGAGGCTGGTAATTTTCATCAGCCAAGTACTTCGGCCAATCAGGATGTGCAATTCCAACTCTTGCAACTCCGATGATATCTGCGCCTTCATTCATCAGCCACATAGCATCCTGAGAAGTCCAAACTGCACCAGTAGATATCAATGGTATATTCGGGGGAATTACTTNTNTAAATCTCTTGGTTAAACTTGGACCGGATTCATCCCCTTCAACTGGCTGGAACACATCCCAACAAGAAATATGAAGCATATCAATTTCCATATCACATAGAATTCTAGCCAATTCTAAACTTTCTTCTAGATATATACCAGCCTTCTCTATAATTGGGGAGATTCTAACCGCAATTAAAAAATCAGGTTTTGTTGCTTTCCTAACCGATTGAATAATCTCTCGAAGAAATTTGCTTCTTGAATAAATATCNCCTCCCCAATCATCATCTCTACGGTTTGTAATACTNCCAAGAAATTGNCANATTANGTAAGANTGAGCACCATGTAATTCTACACCATCAAANCCTGCTTTCTGACACCTTACTGCAGCTTCTGTAAATGATTGAATCATAGAATATATTTCCTGCTCTGACATCTCTCTAGTGTAAAGGCCATCCATTCCGGGTTCAGTATTTTTACTAGCAGATATCGGTTGAACTCCATTAATACTAATCGGAGCACGCATACCTCCATGAAATAACTGTACTAGACTGACTGTACCAGTATCTCTTAATTGATTAGCCATATTNGCTAAACCGGGTAATTGATGATCNCCCCAAACTCCCATTTCCCCCTNCCATCCACGTCCNGNNTCAGTTACATTTGCGGCAGCGGTAGTGGTAATTCCAAAATCGCCTTTAGCGCGACGAACTAGCCAGTTGATCTCATCTTCGGATAATGTTCCATCANCATTACTCTGCTTATTGGTCATAGCAGCAAGCAATGTTCTGTTTTTAGCAACTTTACCTCGACCAAAATCAATTTCTCTGGTCAACTTCATTATACATCCCAACAATTTCTACCTAATGATTTAATCTAATTTAAACCTTGAAATTCATTACCATCACTCAATGCTTGAAGGATATTTTCGTAATATTCATTGTCGATTAGTTTCTTTTCTTCACTTCTCTTTGCTAAATTTCTAATAGGCATAGCCATTCTAATATTTCCCTCAAATGAATCTCTATGCCGATCTAGAAAAGCCCAATAAAGATTCGATACTGGACAATCTTTCTTCGGATTAAATTTACATGACTTACANTAGTCCGACATCTTGTTAATGTAGGGAGTACCTGAAACATATGGTTTAGTCATCATTGCGGAACCGAGTGAATATGTCCCCATGCCTAGAACATTTGGCTCTACAACCCAATCATAGGCATCGATGAATGCTTCATGNAACCATGTCGTTAGTTGTCTAGGATTTATATCGAGTAAACTCGCAAAGTTACTCAAAATCATCAGCCTGGGGATATGATGTGTCCAACCATCTTCCATTACTGATTTAACGACCACATCAAGACAATTAAATCCAGTTTTTGAACCCCAGTAAGCATCTGGAAGTGGGTTATTTTGATTAAGAAAATTTGGTTGGTTCAATTCATTATTGAAAATTTCCAACGTTCTAAATCCATCCGTGACATCATGGACATGTTTCACATACTCTCGCCATATCATTTGACGAAAGAATCCTTCTAAACTATTTATAGGACTATCAGTAATCATTACAGCGTCAATTACAGTTCTGGGTGATAGACGATGCAAATTGATGGAAGTTGCTAATTTAGAATGAAATAAATGGCGGCTTTGAGTAGTCATTGCATCTTCATAAGGACCAAAAAATTCTATATTATCAATAGCCCATTTTAGTGATTCCTGATGTTGCATTAAAGTGGTAGGGACTTTACTTAAGTCACAATTACCGGGGTGATTACTAAAATTTTTATTTACCATTTCTTCTACCGATTTATCAATCTCATCAACTTGAAATTTCAACTCTTCTTGTGGCAAAGGTTCTCCCTTCCATGGCAGTCTATTTTCGGAATCAAAACTAAACTTTCCGTTTACTGGTTTACCATCAACCATTAATATTCCAGTTTCTCTACGTACTTTTTGATAGAATTTATCCATTCTAAAGGGTGGATTTGTACCTACAGTTTGAGTAAACCATTCACGCTTTGTTAACCAACCATCATGCTTCTGTAAAATTATTTTACCTAAATCTACTAATTGCTGAAGTTCAATCCTCATGCTTCTTTCGGCAGGTTCAACAAGAAATATCGAACCTAATTTTTCAATTATTTTAGATAATTCATCTTTGTAGTTTCCTTTTGTAAAATAATATCGTACTTGATGGCCCAGTTCTTCAGCTTCTTTAGCGAAGTGCCTCATATTTGAGAGTAACATTGCAAGTTTTTGTTTATGGTAATTTAATGAATTACCTTTTGATTCGGATTCTATTAATATCAGCCCTATATCTTCTCTATTATTTGACCATGGGAAGATGTCATGATTTAATTGGTCATAACAAACGAAGTACCACTTGGAGGGTGCTTCAGTCTTGTTCATGTGTAATGATAAATCCAAGAGAACATAAAGCCGTGTTTTTCTATGGCAATTTAATCCTTGAACTGTCAACCCATTCATCCCAACTAGAGTCAAAACCGACATAATGGATTAGATAATTATCTCCCTGAATGTCACGAATCAAGGCATCCCACCAACTTCCTTTCCATTCAACTTTTACCTGTTGGCCCGTTGAATAATCTGGTTTATTGAATGGATGATCTGTTGGCCTATTTTCCCAACCTGTTGGACCAACGACGTATATTGTGTTATTTGTCTCTACCTTAGCAGTCGCTCGATTATCATAAGTTATTTTAATTATATCAGAGGTACTGACATTAGTGTCACCTAATTTAGGATGGCCGTATACAAATCCATGTAACTTACCGTCGATTATTTTTGCATCTTGTATTATAACTTCTGATTTTTCTTCAAAAGGTTGAACCATGATTTTTGCTAGATCTTTGTAATTAAGTTCAGAATCTAAAGAAATTCCCATTTCATTGAACATTTCTTGGACATCAGATATTTCCAAAGGATCTCCCATCTGGGTTAAAATTTCAAATAATTTACTAGCATGAATAGTTCCAGTATTGTTTTCATCAAAAACCTTGAATGATTCAATTAATTCTTGTTCTTCTTGGGAAATTTGTTCAACATAGGCTTGCGTTGCCTCTGAATCGGGTTGTTTTGCAATTCTTGAAGGGGGAACTCCTGATTCTACATCGCCGTCATCAAAATGAATCATATATGTGTGATGCGGTTGAACTTCTGCAATTCTACCAGGGAAAAATGTACCATAGTTTTTCCAATTTACTAATACTCTATCACCTTTATTAAGCGAATCATCTGCACGTCTAATATTTCCAGCATTTTCGCCAATAAGCAAATTATGTTTAGATTCGATGCCGCTACTCTTAGGCACATCAACATCGTAACTCCCATCATCATTCACCTTAGTAATAGTGCATCTATCTAGCCAGCGTTCATTTGTTGGACTAAAATATTCAACATGCATTCCAACTTCTAATTCAGCCTGAATTGGCGATGCAATAATCTCTTCAATTTGCGACACCGTTTCATTTTTATTAACCATTCCAAGGCGCTCTAAAGCAGTAATTACAGCAGTTGTTACCGCATCAACATCGTTGTTAATTACCGTATTGTGAACGACATCTCCACCGATTACAGAGTCTTGCATATTCAAAGTCTGACTAGCCTTTGGCGGTGCAGGAATCCATTCCGAACCGCTCCACATAAATTTCCCATCCGGACTGAAAATTGGTTCAGACATATCAATTCTAAAACGACTAATTAAAAAGAGGTTTTGAAAAATCATGTAGGTGTAAATTATTTACCATTGAAAGTTTAGGATAATACATGAACAGTGACAAGGTTTTGCCTTTTGGGTTAGTTTTTCTTTTCCTATTCTCATTCCTTTCTCCGACAGTTGAAGCATTTGATTGGGACAATGATGGCGTAGATGATTCAGTTGATACAGATGATGACAATGACTCGGTATTGGATATTGATGACCAGTGTACACCAGGACAAGTAAATAGTTACTCACTAGGGATGAGCGACCATGATTCTGATGGTTGTGACGACCACTTGATGTTCATTTCAAATGCTTTTTTTGAAGGAGATGATACCGATGTAATTACAGATATATTCTTCGATAGTAATGATAATCAAATTATAGCAGGATATTCTTTAGGAAATTACTCAAAGTTTGAGAATTATAATATTACAACTGATCCAAATCATGCAGGGTATTCATTTGTTGCAAAAATAAATAGTTCAGGTAATATTGATTGGTTTATCTATACCTTCAATGATTACTACATAAAAATAGCATTATCTAGTGATGATTCTATTTATTTGTCCAGTACTTTACTTACTAATTTAACTTGGCATACTTCAAGCGGAAATTTTGCTATCAGTGATACGAATAATTTCGTCGACCCCTATGTGATGAAAATATCTAATCAAGGAAATATTGAATGGATTGAGCATAATGAGAATTTAGGAGATCAGACATTAGAGAAAATCGCAATAGGCGAACAAAATAATGCAATAATTTCAATTTTCAATTACAATGGAAGTATCTTATCTTATGGTAGCCAAACTTTTACCCTTAATTCTCTTGAAGGTTTTTTCCTAAACATTTCTTCTAGTGGAGATTGGGGTTCAGATATCATTTCAATAGAATCACCCAACCCAGTTGCTAATGATGGAGCAATTTTCGATTATATTTCCAATACGGACAACGGATATATGGCAATTGTTTCTTACCAAGATATTCCTATTGTGAACATAAAAAAGAATGGTATTTTCCAGTGTTCGATTAGTAAAAATAATTCTCAATCGAGTTTTGATATTTTATCTATTACAGTATTTCACGATTGGAATTGTCAAGATTCGATAAATATTGAAGCAAATTATGGATATGCAGAGGCTTGGATAAATGATATGATTGTCGAATTTAATACAACTAGTAATAACCTAAGTATTGTAGTTGCAGGTGCTATGGAGGCTGATACATACAACTATTCTACATTAGAATTCGGAAATTGGGGAATCATTACACCTCTCGGTGAATATACTAATGAGGGAGCAAAGGCATACGTTGGACAGATTTATTTTGACTCAAATATATCCGGAAATAGTTTAAATTGGGATTATTTGATGTGGGATGATTCTTATGGTTATTACTCTACATTTACTGATATCACTTATTCCGAACATGCATTTGTATTATGTGGTAACTTTTATTCATTTATGAATTTAGTAGATGGTTTATCATTGCCGAATATACTCACACTTTATTCAATTACAAATTCTGATTATGATTCAATGTGCCTTCTTGATTATGATAGTGGAAGTTCGCAAGTATTCGGAAGTTTAGGGTATATTTACCAGCAATTTGGTTTCTACAATAGTGACATATTAACAGCTATTGATTTAGATAAAACCGGTCGAGCATCAATCGCTATTGCTTCTACATCAACATATGTAACCTTCAACAATACAAATATTACAACTAATGGTTCGAGTTATGATACTCATTTATTCAATGTATTATTTGAAGAAGATTACGATGATGATAACGATGGAATCGAAGATTACTCAGACCAATGCCCATTGGGAGATATAAACTGGGATGCAAATAATAGTTCATTAGACTTAGATTGGGATGGTTGTAAAGATTCCACCGAGGATAATGATGATGACAATGACGGATTAGAGGATATATTAGACGCATGCCCAAGAGGAACTACTAACTGGTCAAGTTGGAATTATTACGAAGATTATGATTCCGATGGATGCCATGACTATACAGAAGATTTAGATGATGACAACGATGGAATTTTGGATTCTGATGATTTATGCTCTGCCACAAATTCAGTTTTAGGATGGACCAGTAATTCGACTACAGATTATGATGGAGATGGATGTCAAGATATTACTGAAGATTGGGATGATGATAATGACGGTCTTAGTGATACATATGACAACTGTCCCACAGGCCTACTCAACTGGCAATCCGGAGACCCTAACACCGATTGGGATGGCGATGGATGCGAAGATTCAGTGGAAGATGATGATGACGATAATGATCAGAGAAATGATGTTGATGACACCTGTCCAAGAGGTGAATTAAATTGGAATTCTCAAAGTACTCAATTTGACTTTGATAGTGATGGATGTAAAGATGGCATCGAAGATTGGGATGACGATAATGATGGTGTTTACAATAATAATGATGATTGTAACCCAGGGGAAATGTCTTGGGTCTCGAGTAATTCTACTGACTATGATAGTGATGGATGTAGAGATTTAACCGAAGACATAGATGATGATAATGACGGTAAGGAAGATGCTATCGATGATTGTTTACTGGGTAATTTGGGATGGACATCTACACCATTTACAGACTATGATTCAGATGGATGTCGAGATTCCAGTGAAGATTTAGACGACGATAATGACGGTGTAGAAGATTTAGATGATTTATGCCCACTTGGGGAAGTTGGCTGGATTTCAACTGAATTGACTGATTATGATGGTGATGGATGTAGAGATGCACAAGAAGATGATGACTATGATAATGATGGTGTTCTAAATCAAAATGATTCTTGTAAGAGAGGAGACATTTCTTGGACCTCAAATTCAACAACTGATTATGACTATGATGGATGTCGAGATTCTACCGAAGATTTAGATGATGATAATGATGGTGTTCTAGACACTAGAGATTTGTGCAGCATAGGACTATCCTACTGGTATTCTAACTCAGAAACAGACTATGATTCAGATGGATGTTATGATGAGGAAGAATCTATATCAGAAAAATCTTGGAATCTATCTGAAGATTTAGATGATGATAATGACGGAGCCTTAGATATTTATGACGATTGTGCGAAAGGAACCCTAGGTTGGAGTCAATTTGGATCATTAGACCATGATATGGATGGATGTTTTGATGAAAACGAGGATAATGATGATGATAATGATGGAATTTTAGATTTGGCTGACTCATGCAGTACTGGTGAAATAAATTGGACCTCCAATTCATTGAATGATTATGATAACGATGGATGCTTTGACGCTAGTGAAGACGAGGATGATGATAATGACTTAATCTTAGACATCGTCGATCTTTGTCCAATTGGAGATGTGAATTGGATATCTTTCCAAAGCAGCGATTATGATAACGATGGTTGTAAGGATTCAACTGAGGATTTCGATGATGATAATGATAATATCACCGATATTCAAGACTTATGTCCCACTGGAAAGAAAGATTGGATTTCAAATGAGATTCTAGATTATGATGAAGATGGATGTTATGATGCTAGTGAAGATGAAGACGACGATAATGATATGATAAATGATAATTATGATAGTTGTCCGAAGAATTTGTTAAACTGGACATCAAATTCTGATACCGACCATGATAGTGATGGTTGTAATGATCAACTCGAAGATAATGACGATGATAACGACGGGATGGAAGATTCAATTGACCAATGTCCGCTAGGAGATTTAGGTTGGATTTCAAGCCCTGAAACTGATTTCGACAATGATGGATGTCAAGATGCAGAAGAGGATTATGATGATGATGGAGATGGAGTAGTAGATACCCAAGATATGTTCCCTCTAAATCCTGATGAATCATTTGATTCAGATGGAGATGGCATTGGAAATAATGAAGATGCATTCCCTAATGATTCCAGTGAAACAGTTGATACAGATGGAGATGGAGTTGGAGATAATACCGATATATTCCCATCTACATCATGGCTTGGTTCAGGTACTTCTTTCACACTAGTTGCAATAATAGTAATTTCAGTTATCGGTTCAATCGTTATTATTAGGATAAGGAAGAGTAATGCTCCAATCCCTGAAGAACAAACTAAATCATTTAGGCAACAAGAAGAATTCTTTGAAGAGATCTCTTCTGACGCATTAAGCTTGGCAGGAATGGCACCAATCTTGACTGAAGAACAAATAATGAATCAAAATACGCCACCAAGTGATGATTTGATCGGTGAAATTGATGAAGATGGATATGAATGGATAGAACATCCTGTAGGAAGTGAAATATGGTACTGGAAAGGTTCAGACTCAAATAATTGGGAACTATATGAAGACTAATTATTCATCATCTAGACTATTTATTTCAGTATTATTCTTCACTGGAAACAACTTATCCATCCACTTAGGTGACCACCAATTTGCTTTGCCCATTAATCTCATTGTAGCCGGCACTACTAGAGCTCTCACAATTGTTGCATCAAGAAGAATGGCTAATGCCAAACCAAATCCTATTTGCTTGAGAATTACAACCGAAGATAAACCGAATGCACTGAAGACTACTACCATAATTGCAGCTGCTCCAGTGATTAGACGACCGGTTTTTTGAAGACCATTTGCCACTGCAAGGGTATTATCACCAGTTCGCTCCCATTCTTCATGAATTCTTGAGAGCATAAGAACTTCATAATCCATCGACAAACCAAAGACAATACAAAATAGAATGATTGGATTTGTCGTTTCTATTGGCTGAGGCGTAAAGTTTAGCAATTCTGCTCCATTACCCCATTGGAATACAAATACCAACATACCAAATGATGCTGAAACAGATAATATGTTCATTATAATAGCCTTAATCGGAATGATAATGCTTCTAACCTGAATAAAAATTAGTATAATAGTCGCAATTAAAATGAATGCAAGAGCGATTGGAAGATTCTCAACTATAGCGTCCAAAACATCTAAACTGTAAGCAGCAAATCCTGCGACCTTTAGAACTCCATTCTCTCCGATGTTTAAATCTGAAAGTAAATCGTCTCTTTCAGACCTAACATCAGATACAAACTCCCTGCTACTTTCTCCCGTAATCGTACCGGTTAAAGAGAATAGAACAATAGTTACATTATCAGAAATAAATTGCTCTTTCAGATATTCTCTACTAGCAATAGTCTCGTTGTCTAAAAATTCATCATCAGTATGCCAAAATTGAACAACTTCTGATTCACTCATATTTACACTAGGTAATGCATATCCAGTAGCATTAATCACCCTTTCATCATCTAAATTTTTCTTCATCCAACGATGCATTGTAATTAGGTTATTTTCTTCAAGCGGATCTTCTCCATCAAAGTCAATAACAATCATAGCACGATTTACCGCCCCTTCTGGCCATTTTTCATCAATCAGTTCAAAACCTATTCTAGTTTCATCATCCGGAGGTAATGCGTCTCTAGATGCGATTGAGAAGTCAGCCTGCAGGAATGGTAATCCAGCACCTAACAGAATGACAAGAGTAGGGATTAAAACGGCCCACGGACGCTCCATTACGAAATTAGCAATCCTTGCCCAAGCACCATCTTCTTTCTCGTTTTCTGTACTGAAGGAAAATGGAATTTTACCCTTGAATACTTTATGACCCATCAGAGCTAATATCGCTGGTAGTACAATTACCGAAAATACCATTGCAATGCTAACTGCCAAAGTTCCTCCTATTCCTAAACTTGGAAGCCCTGTATTCTCGAAAAATAACATCCCCATTAATCCAATCGCAACGGTAATTCCCGAGAAGAATACTGCTTTGCCAGCAGTTGCAACTGTGATTGCTGTTGATGTTCTTATGTCTCGACCATGGTTCAACTCTTCTCTAAACCTATTTACCATAAATAATGAGTAATCTACTGAAACACCTATTCCAATTAATGTGATGATATTCAATGCATATTGAGTTACATCAGTAACATTGGATAACCAAATGGTAACTCCCATTGCTGATATAACAGTCAAAACAGCAACACCTATTGGTAATAGAGCAGCAATAATTGTTCCAAAAACAATGCCTAGAATGATTAGCGACAATGGTCCAGAAATTAATTCGGCTTTAATTAGGTCATCTTGGATTCTAGAATCAAAAATAACATCGATAGCTAAGTCTCCTGTTCTCCAAGAATTAAATTCGGAATCTACCTTTATGTCTTCCCAATTTTCATCGTAAATTTGCTTTGCTTCTTTCCTTTCTATAGAAATTTTTACTTTATTTTTAGCCCAAAAACCATCATCGTCTTGATAGACAAAGTTTTCACGTTTTTCTCCAGAAGTTTCCCAAGAATACTGAATTGTAACATTGTCCATTTCAGCGAACTCTGCTAATGCTGAAGTTACCGCTGCTTGCCATTCTGGAGAAGAGTCATCTAAACTTGGGTGATTAATTAAAAGGATGAAATTTTCTGACTTATTACCTTCATCTTCAGAAGCAAAAGCACTCTTCCTTAAGTCACCAGCCTCAACAGATTCTAAGTCGCCTTCACCCCAAGATTCAGCCCAATTTGGACCTAATGAAATCAAAGACCCTAAAATCATGCAAGATAATATACCAATAACTAAAACCTTCTTTTTATGGTCAAAAATAGATTCTCCTAATTTGTAAAATGACCTGTCTTCAAGCATTTTAGGGTCTGTAGACCAGTCCATGTGCGGCGGGTCACAAGTCGGTATTTGAAACAATGTTTTACTAGGTTACAAAAAATACACTATGAAACAAAAACGATATTTGATAAAATAGAGTGTTCTGACACAGTCATGGAAAGAGCACTACTAGGGGGAGGATGTTTTTGGTGTACTGAAGGAGCATTCAAACAAATGAAAGGAATAGATTCTGCACTTCCTGCTTATGCTGGAGGCCCAGATAAATACCCCAACTATGATTCTGTATGCTCTGGAAAGACTGGCCATGCCGAAATTGTTGAAGTGATTTTTGATCCGAAAATAATTTCTTTCGAAACTATATTGCAAGTTTTCTTTACTGTTCATGACCCAACACAACTCAATCGACAAGGAAATGATATTGGAACACAATATAGAAGTTGTATCATGCCAACAAGTGATAGTCAAGAGCAAATATCGAAAAAAGTAATTGAGGAAATGCAACAATATTTTGACTCAGAAATAGTTACTACAATTGAACAACCTACTAATTTTACAATCGCTGAAAAATACCACCATGATTACTATGCAAGAAACCCTTACCAAGGATACTGCATGGCAGTCGTTGGTCCTAAATTGTCAAAATTAAGGAAAAAATTAGCTCACCTATACTAGCGAGATATTGAAGAAGTCTCTTCTGTAGCATCGTTACATGGTGAATAATGTTCCACGCCCCCCAACACCTGTAAATGAACCAGTTCTTGGATATCTTCCTGGTAGTCCTGAGCGAATTGCATTAAAGGATGAATTGATTAGACAATCAAATGAGGTAATTGAAATTCCTTGTATTATCAACGGTGTCGAAGTATATACTAACAACGTAGTTGAACAAGTAATGCCTCACAATCACAGCCATGTTATCGCTAGAGTTCATATGGCTGGGGAAAATGAAGTTAACGACGCAATACAAGCTTCATTGGATGCTCATGAGGCTTGGTCTAGTATGCCTTGGGAGGCTAGGTCCGCAATCTTCCTAAAAGCAAGTGAATTACTTAGAGGAGAATACCGTGCAAAAATAAATGCTAGTACAATGATTAATCAGTCGAAGACCTGTCATCAAGCCGAGATTGATTCAGCATGTGAACTAATTGATTTCTGGAGATTCAACACCTTCTATGCAAGGCAAATTTACGAAGATCTTCAACCTACTGTATCTCCATCCAGCATGTGGAATTCAAGTGAAGTAAGACCATTGGAAGGTTTTGTGTTCTCTGTAACTCCTTTCAACTTCAGCAGCATCGCTGCAAATCTTCCTTCATCAGCAGCAATAATGGGCAACACGGGAGTTTGGAAGCCTAGTAGAAATTCTTACCTTTCAAACTACTATTTGATGAGATTAATGATGGATGCAGGACTACCAGATGGAGTAATAAATTTCATTCCAGGAAAGGCCAGCATGGTAGGTGATATTTGCTTGTCACACCCTATGTTAGCAGGTATTCACTTTACTGGTTCAACTGCTGTTTTCAGAAATATGTGGAAAGATGTTGCAAACAACTTACCTAACTTACGATCCTATCCTAGGATTGTTGGAGAGACCGGTGGCAAGGATTTCATAGTTGCTCATCCTAATTGTGATGAAAAAGCATTAATTGTTGCTTTACTAAGGGGTGCTTTTGAATTCCAAGGACAAAAATGTAGCGCAGCAAGTAGAGCATACATTCCAAAATCAGTGTGGGATAATATCAAAGAAGATTATTGTTTAGAAGTCTCAAAAATCACAGTTGGAGACCCAAAAGATTTCTCCAACTTTATGTCTGCAGTGATTGATAAAAAATCATTCGATAATATTTCAGGTTATATCGATAGAGCCAAGTCAGATAGTGGTTGTGAAGTCATAACAGGCGGAGAATACGATGATTCTCAAGGTTATTTCATACAACCAACAACAATCATATGTTCTGACCCAAAGTATGAATCGATGAGTGAGGAGATATTTGGCCCAGTTTTATCAATCTATATTTATCCGGACAATGAATTCGAAGAAGTTCTCAAATTATGTGACGAAACTTCTGAATATGCGTTGACTGGTTCAATTTTCGCCACCAAAAGGGAAGATATTGTTACTGCCCAAAAAGCACTAAAATACTCTTCAGGTAATTTTTACATCAATGATAAACCAACTGGCGCAGTCGTTGGACAACAGCCATTTGGTGGTGCTAGGGGAAGTGGTACCAATGATAAAGCAGGTTCGCCACTGAACCTACTAAGGTGGGTAAGTCCACGTTCAATCAAGGAAACTTTCGCACCACCACATGACTGGACTTATGGTTTCCTGAATGAATGAAGTGGTAACTTCTTACTTTTATCGACTCTACTAACAGAGTCAACTAATAATCTAGGTTTTATTCCATTACTAATTAGTGAGATAAGCCACCACCCAATTGACAGAATTGGTGTTGAAATCAACATCGTAAGGCAAAGAAAAATGATAATATTTGACTTTGAAATATTCCAACAAAAAATAATTGTGGCTAACATTACAACTACAAAATAAATCCTGGATGCTTCGCTTGGGGTTTGCCACCCTCTGTGGTCAAGTCTTGGGGCAAATAGATACTCAAAGACGCCCATGGCAATAATTTTTTTTAATCAAATAAAAAGTTCTGTTAGTTATCATACGATGATTTCATCAAAGAAGACCATTAGGAGCAACCCCGCTGTGATGACTGCTTTAGCCGAATGCTGAAAATTCAGTGACGAGTGATGGGCGAACTGAGCGGGACCTCGTTAGGTAAATTATTTCAATAACTTGATTATGTTGTTATGTTTGGAATATTTATGAGCAAAAATGTTTTTGTCAAGTTCGTATCAGAGCCGAAGAATGATAGCATCAAATCCATTGTAGGACTAGCATGCACCGCTCAAGCAATAAATGATGGACACAATGTAAGTGTTTTCTTCGCTGCTGCTGGAACAAGATTACTAGATCCTGATTATCTTCAAGAATTGGAAAAAGAACTAGGTGCAGACGTCCCAATGGTTGCAAAATTCATGGAAACTATCACATCTAGTGCAACTCTTTACTGTTCCTTTGCTTCAGTCAAAGCTGTACTTGGTCACAGTGAAGGAGACGGCGCACTTATTGTATCTGATGAAAATATTCAGTGGAGTGGGCCTCCAGGAGTAATCAGTCTTGCAACTAATTCCGAAGTTCAACTTACGTATTAATCTCAAATGCAAAATTCCGGTTGCTTTGAAAACTTGGACTACTTAGGTAGTTCATGCAGGGATTAATGAAAACACCATTATCTCCTGCCCCAAATAATCTTTATTTGTCTCAGACCTCTTCACGCTGGAAGTCAATTGGCTCAATGCTAGGTTTAGTTACAGTGATTTTCTTCTTCGTAAACACAGCATTATTCATCGTAAGTGGATTTGTAGATTCTAACTTGAATGGAATATTAGGACCAAGTGACCCTATCCAAGTAATGATAGGAACTCTATGCTCTACGCCATTTCTTCTAGCTTTCATATTACTTAGGAAACCAAAACTAGCACACATAGTAAGAGTTGAACCTACAAATCAAGGAACTACTAATCATTTGATTGCACCATCTACTCTAATTCAAACCACTATGCAAACATCTGTGAAACATCACTTAGTACACAATACTGCTCCTCTGCAAATACCACCATTCAAACAATTATGGTTGATTTTTATCATTGGAACATTAATTTCAACAATTTGTATGATTCCAATTCTAATTAGTTCGACAATTTGGGCTGTTTTACTTTTATTATTGATCTCAATACCTGCATGGATAGTAGGTTTTTCAACCCCAGTATTTGCATGGTGGGCTACATCAAATGAGTACTTTGGCCTGCAAACAACTAAGAGACAGGGTGAATGGATGTTGATTGCAGGAATGCTTTCAACTTTCCCTGCATTGGTAATCAACTCATTAATATCTCCAATAATTATTACTTTCCTGGGGATAAGTATGGATGGAGTTGAAAGTCTAGGTTATGGTATGATTCTATTTCTATCCGCACCGATTGGAGAAGAATTGAGCAAGGCATTGGCTATTCTTTTTCTATCACGATTTATTGACTCTGGCAAAAGAGGTTTTCAAATAGGATTCTCCGTAGGTCTTGGATTTGCCCTTCTAGAAAATATGTCCTATATTCTTGGAGCTATATTTTCAGGCGAAGGAGCTGCAGTAAGTTTCATTTTTACCACTGTTTTAAGAGCTATAGGTTCAATTCCTGGACATGCAACATGGACAGCAATTTCTGGTTATGCAATTGGACATCAAATAGCAAAAAATAATCATTCTAAATCATTGATCGATGGAATTCATGAAAAGAGAAAAGTCATCAAACAAGAAACTCAATGGGCTTTATTTGATAAGAAAACAGGCCAGTTAATATCTAGTTCGAGTGTCGAAGTGCAGCCTATTTTGCCTAAATGGCTAAGTGCCGGTAAAGAAAAAGAAATACGATTAACNAAATCTCCTNCAAAAGCAATTTTTATTGCAATTTTATGNCATTCTATTTGGAATGGCACATTATGGATTTCCGGGAAATTTTTGATTGATAGCCCTGCAATTATTCAGATTACTGTTAACTTGACCCTCATCATTACATTGATAGCGATTCTTTGGATTATTCTTAGAAGATTAATACCTTATGCAATTGATGACGGGAATTCTATATTAAGTTAGAAAACTGTATAATTGCATAAATTACGGGGCATTACATTTTAAGAGGAATTATTCCGACTGTATTTTGGGAATTACATGGATGTCTTNACTGGAGGTTTCAATCAAGGTAATTTGATTGTTACTGGATTAATAATCTTAGGTCTAATAATCGGATCATCCAAGGCTAAAATGCTTGATTCCGCAGGAGTTGCTGCTGCTACTTTCATAGGTTTAGTGGTAGGTGGCATGGGACACTGGACATGGTTGCTTATTCTACTAGCATTCTTACTAGCATCTCACAAGGCTACAAAATGGCGATTCGAAGAGAAAAAAGCCCGAAATATGAGTGAATCTGATGATGGACATAGAGGTTGGGTGAATGTTTTGGCAAATGGCGGATTACCTGCTATTGTAGCTGCTATGGCATTTTTCCAAGAAGACTGGGAATTTGGCATATGGATGTTCAGTGCAGCGGTAGCTGTTGCAACAGCAGATACTTTTGCTAGTGAAATTGGATGCCTTGACGATAATGTAAGAATGATTACCACCCTAAAACCATGTGAAGCAGGATTAAATGGTGGATTTTCATCAACCGGACAAAAAGCGGCATTACTTGGATCTGCATTAATCGGTATCCTCGCATTTTTGGCTTGGTACTTAACTAATTTAGATTCTAATATCTTAGACGGTATTTATCTTTCATTATTGACCTGCGCTATTGGGTGGATTGGATGCCAAGTTGACAGTCTTTTGGGGGCATTATTTGAAAATCGAGGATATCTAACTAAAGGTGGCGTAAATACTCTAGCAATTACATCTGGAATGATGTTCATGTGGGCTTGGCTTAGATTCATTTGATTTGTCACAAATCGTCGGCGAGTTCTTCAACCAAAACCTATTGGTTTGTCCATGCGCAAGCATAGCATACCCATTCTATTACTGGTACTGGTACTAGGTATGGGCCTTGCTAGTTCAGTTTCTGCCTTTGANGAACCGGTTTATGAAGCAGGTTATGTCGATTGGGAAATAAATCCAATTGAAAGATTATATGTTGAGGGATTAGATGAGACTGAAGCAGTTTTACAGAGGCAAAAATCAGATAATGCCCCTGGTGGAATAAGTATTGATTCTGGATTTAGTGGTCAGATTTTGAATCTCAATAGCGAACCAATTCAAAATGGATTTAGTGCAACTGTAAATATGAGCGTCTTTTTTTCTGTTTATCTTGACCAGGGCGCAGGACCACAAACATGTACAAGACAGCAATCGGGTTCAAATTTGATTCCAGGGAGCGATGCGACTACAACCCTCATTTACTCTGTTGATGCAGGTGGTGTTCCAGTCTATGATTCTGTAATTACTCAAGTGGTAGATAAGGTAAATTCTAATGAGGCTATGAATTTCTCAGGTGAAATGAATGAAGTAAATCTAACAATGATTGAAGGTGATGTTTTCTCTTTATCAGTTTCTGTTCAGCATAATTGTGCTGCTAGAGCAAGAGTACAATGGGGCGCACTCGAACAAAATGGTGGTGGAATTCTAATCAAAGGTGAAATTTATGAGCCAAAAGGAAAAATTATTGTCGATGAATCTAGAAGAGCGCACGTAGAATTTGAACCATTATTCCCATGGGGAGGGGATGATGTGAAAGAGGTGAAATGGGAAATTTGGGGACCTCTTGAGGATTATGAAAGAACTCCATACAGCCTTGAAGGAATGATGGAGAACTCCATTGGAAGAACTATGACAATTCGAGAAATTGATGATAATCAGTCCTTGTGGACTTGGTCAGGTCAAAATGAATTGACCCCAGGATTGACAAACTTACAATTTTGTATAACTACTATTTCTGGAGATTCAAACAGCAAATGTCATGCTTTTGGTATCATCAAATTTGATGTAGAAAAAGAGAACCAAGGATTTGCTAATGCTAAACTATTCCTTACATTATCTTGTTTTGTTGCACTAGGAATTTTCTTGTGGAATATCTTCAATCAAGGATTGATGCTTCCACTGCCNATTTTGGGCGCTTTGGTGGTAATGATGTTATTGTTCATTCCAACGGTATTTGATCAAGCCAACCTTGGGGCTGATGCTGCTATTAATGAAAATACGAGAGTAAGTAATTCTAAATTAATAGATGAGAATGGTGAAACCTTCACTATCTCAGAACTAATTGATGGAAAGGATGCTCTTGTTATTGGAATTGGACTCCCTGCTTCTGAAAATTTAATCGATCAATCGAATCAATTTAATCTAACAATCGAGCATTTTGGGGAAGATATTGCAGTGGTTCACATTCTTTCTGGAATGGAACCTATGGCTAGTGATATAACTCAATTTAAGCAACAGATAAATTCTTCATGGCCTGTTTTAATAGATTCTGATGAGACTTTCGCCAGTGGTTTACCAAACGGAGTTTCTGATTCTGTTGTAGTTATAGATCCAGCAATGCACGTAACTTTTTCTAAAGCACCTGTTGCATTTTCCAAAGAAATAATTGAATCTATTGAAGATATTTCATCTGGAGGAAGTCAAAATTCTGGTGCTTATTTCAGCCTACTATTAGGCCCTGGATTATTTTTGATATTCTTAGCACTACCTCGAGAGGATTGGACACCTCCGGAAGAACCCCTTCCGCCTGGGATATTATGGGCTTCTATAATAGGGGCTTCAGCTACAGGAATTTTTATTGTTAATCTACCTCTATTAATTGCAACATTATTACCAATAAGTAGTGATATTTTGTTTTGGATTGATATCTTAATCATGCTGTGGTTTGTAGAAATGAGTTTTGTGACTGCCAGAAAAGGAAAGCCGTTTGAAGCAGCCATTATTGCCAAAACATTGCACAAGTTATTCCCTGAATCTTTCCAAAACTGGCGGCCCCTAGAAGATATGGAAAGAGATGTTTTGTTGGGAATTTGGTTTGCATGGTTCGGAGTTTTAGCGTTCCCTGCTCTATTCACACAAGGTGTTGCTGCATCTATGCTGAGTGGCTTTGGAGGAATAATNAGCGGAAGTATAAATCTAATNTTATATCTCATTTTAGGAGGTCTTTCAATACTATTCCTTAGATTGATTGCTGCTGTTGGTGGTCCTGTTTCTCGAGTNTTCGGCAGATATGGTGCTGAATCGTTCACTCAATTTGTAGGTTGGTGCTTGGTACCCATTTCTTTATGGGTCACAGCGAATGCAATTATCACTAGTTCTCTCTTCGGAATAATTTGATAACTTTAACAAACATTAATGTAAATCTTTGATTCATGAATGAGTTACAAACAATGTGGAGCATAAGCAGAAGAAAATCACTAATTAATTGTCCAAGAGAATATGTATTGAAATATTCAAATAATCAAAATAAATATATCAATAAAAAGAAAAAACCGGGAAATAAAAATATTGAAGATATTTTTATTAGGATTCTTAGAGAAGTGATGATTGAAAAATTAGAGGACCAAAGAAATGGAATAATTTGGTCTGAAAGAATGACACAGCTTAAACTAAGAATGAATCTTGAATTAGAGATTGGAAAGAAAATATTAAACAAAATTAAAAATTCAAATTCTAGTTTTTTTGAAGATTTAACCCTTAGTGCAAGAAAACAATTAGATTCATTATGGAATACAAATATTTTCCGTAGAATAGGTAGTAACAGAATAAAGAGATGGTCTTGTTTAGATAGAATTAAATCAGCACCTATCGCACACTTAGATATTTTCTGTTCACCTGATTTGATTTTTCAAGTTAACAATAAATGGCATCTTTTGAGGATCGATTTTCTTGGAGAAAAAACGACCAATTTTGAAGATTTAGAAGCTTTAGCAATGGTGAATTGGTCTATAAATAACCGAAATTTACCCGATCTAAGCAAGAAATATATCGTACATATATTGAAATATAGAAATAGCAAATGGATATATCAAAGATTTTCCCCTTCTGATATATTATTACAACAATCTAAACAATTACTTGAAAAAGACGTACATCAGATGAATCAACTTGTAAATAAAACAGGACCAATGATTAATTTATCTATCATTCCGCTTTCAAATAATCCCGAGTACTGTAAAAAATGTAATTTTAAGAATTCATGCCCTGCAAAAAAAGGATTAGCAAAAGCAAAAATTGAACAAGTTTTGTCTGAATATAATTTTGCTAAAGAAAAATTTGATTCAAATTAAGAAGATAAGTCATCTAAAACTGAATCTACATCTTCAGCCTTAGTTACGCCACTGGCAAGAAGTACGCCCTCTGCTCCAAGTTCAATTGCTTTACGAACATCAGAACCATTTTTCACACCTGCGCCACAAAGAACTCTTACATTTGGATTGACAGATTTCACTGCACTTACTGTATCGGAAACAATTGAAGGATCTGCAGTTGTTACAGATATATCTCCACCTATTAATTCTGGAGGTTCAACAGCAATAAAAGTAGGATTAAGTTTGGCTAATTCAATCGCTTCTTCTACATCTGCGGCACACGCACATACAGGGAAATCATCTGGTAGCATTTCCATTAAATCCTTGACATGTTGCATGCTAACCTTATGCTCAGCATGATTGATAACTGTTCCAACCGCTCCTCGGAAAATAGCAGAATCTGGTTCCAACCATCCGGTATGACTTCCTTTTCCTACCGGATCAAGATGTTGAGACCAGACCTCTAGATTTTTTGAATTTGAAGAAATTGAAGATAAATCAAAGGCTGAAACAACAGCAATCATTCTAAAATTTCTATCTGAGAACTTTTCCATGGACAGTGCTAAATCTTCTGCTGATTGACCACTTGCCGATTCATACGTTTTAAAATTCACAACAATCAATGGCTTGTCCATAAAATTGGCATTCAACATTAACATTTTAGTTCTTCCATAAAATAATCGAAAATCAATCGATTAATGGCCAATTACTGTCGCTTAGAACTGTATCTTCTGGAATCAAAGAATCATGATCAATTATGCAATTAGAAATTACAGAATTTTTACCTATTACCACATTTCTACCCACCAAACTAGATGCTAAATGAACATTGGAGGAAATTCTTGTTCCCGATAAGATTGTTGAATTATCAATCTTTGAGTTCAATATCTCGGTATTTTTCTCAATCATAGAATCGAAAATTATTGAATCTTCATCGACATTACCAGCAGGATTTTCAAACCAAGACTTACCACAAACATCACCGCTTGAAAATCTTTCATTTTTTATGCATGTTCGAACTGCGTCGCACCAAGATTCTCTTGTCCCTGAATCGATAAAAAATCCACTAAATTCCAAGCCGTTTAGTAATCTATCATCTGCTAACTTAGGAAATACCTCCCTTTCTATAGAGCTTTTTCCTGAAGGAATAAAATCAAAAATATCGTCGTCAAAGATATATGAACCAGCATTAATTAAATTCGAAAATACTTCTTCCGGTTTGGGTTTCTCCATAAATTTAGTAATCTTAGAACCTCCATCTATTCCAACAATTCCAAATCTAGATGGATCATCAACTCGCCAAAGTCCCAGAGAGCCAATTCCTCCATTTTTTTGGTGCAAATTTAGCAGTTCATCGACTTTTAATGATGAAATTATATCGCCATTGAAACATGCAAAAGTACCACTGACAACATCACTACAATTTCCCAAAGCACCTCCTGTTCCCAGTGGTTTATCTTCAGGGACAATAGTTATGTCAAAATCGAAATTAGAATTTGAAAAATATTGTTTTATCTGATTAACTTTGTAACCACCAGCAACAACAACTTCATCGATTAGGTCGTTTGGAACTGAGGAAATAACCTGCTCTAGAAGGGTTTTATCCAACATAGGCAAGAGTGGTTTTGGAGTCTTCTCAGTCCATGGACGAAGACGTGAACCAATTCCTCCAGCAAGAACAACCACCTGCATAAATCAGGCTAAGATTGGCCGCCTTTCAAATAATGCGGTCATAAATCATTCAGGCGGCTGTTCAACGGAGTCTTTCTCTTTATCGTTTGGATCAGAATAATCAATTCCACAACTACGACAAACCATATTTTTGTCCCAGTCACACTGCCTTCTACAACCAGTCATATTTACACCTAAACTTTCCATTTAACAGAACAACCTATTGATTCAGTGAATTCAATTTGTGGTTTCTCGCCATTCAGTAATGACTCTATTGCATCTCTCAATTCATTACTACTAACCTGATTAGGATCTCTCGGAGAATCGTCCATTCTTCCACTGTAAACTAATTCCCTATTCGAATCAAATAAGAAAAACTCTGGAGTTCTTTTTGCTCCAAATTTATGTGCAATTTCCTGGGTTTCATCAAAAAGATATGGATACGGCATCCCTTTTTCAGCTCTTTTAATCATATTTTCAAATGAATCAGAAGCATAAACCTTGGCATCATTAGAATTAATCCCTATGAATCCTATAGAATTAGAGTTTGCAAATTTTGATAATTGATTAATTCTCTCAATGCTTGCAATAACATAAGGGCAATGATTACATTCGAAGACAATAATCAAACCATTTTCCCCAATATAATCACTAGAACTTACGTAATCTCCTCCAAGTGCTTTGTTTGCATTTAACAATTTGAAATCTGGAATCTCGTCACCAATACTAATTGACATAACACACGCTATTGCTTGATGGTTAAAATTTCTTGTATCCATAATCAAAATATTGGCCCTACTATAATACCAATAAAAATTACGATACTAGACGCAATTACAATCAAAACATTATCATCAATTACCCCAAATTCATATCTTTCTACAACCGAAGCGACAATAGCAGATAATACGCCCCACATAGGAATTGAGGGGTCAACTGAATTACCAATAAAGAATCCAAGAGGTAGGCATAGGATAGCCATACCTAGATTACCCCATGCACTCTTCGTTCTTTTTCTAAACATTTTATTTCTAATAATCCCAGTTACACCATCTCCAAATGCCATGTAAAGAGAAGGAAGAATTGCTAACCAAGGTTCATTTGAATATTCCCAAATAAAATATACCGATGTCCCTAACATTAAAGCAAAAGTTGCATCGTTAACATTTTGCTCTGTTTGCATCCACCATAACCTTCTGTCGAGTAGATGAGTACTAAGAAGAGCGATGAATCCAAGAATTCCGCCTATTAATGGCCATACTGGACTATCAAAAACTATCGGTGAAAGGATGATAGGTACTCCGCCAGCAAGCATATGGGCAATCTTACGATTATAGTATACAGCAACCATATTTTCACAACCATTTTTTACCATGTAAGAATGTACTGGCTTAATTGCAAAAACGATGAACATAGACCACAACCCAAGTGCTAAAAACCAGATTATGTCACTTTCCATGGCATATGCTTGTTAATTAGGCGTTTAGTGGTTGAGGTTATTTCCATAGGTTTTCTATGAATAAATAAAATTGTTAATTGAATCAAAGTATTCAAAGACGGTCTTTTTCTGGAGGTATTTGGGAGAGACATGAACATCCACGAATATCAAGGAAAATCACTGTTAAAGGCAAATGGAGTACCGGTTCTAGAAGGCGTACACTGTACTTCTGTAGAGCAGGCATTAGATGCTTATGACACATTAGGTTCAAAGGTAGTTGCTGTGAAATCTCAAATCCATGCTGGAGGAAGAGGCAAGGGTACTCTTTACAATCCAGATACTAAAGAACATGTAATGGATGGAGGAGTTAAAATTGCATTTTCTAGAGAGGACGTAGAAACTTATTCATCTAATATCCTAGGAAATCTTCTAGTTACTATACAAACCGGAGATGAAGGAAAGGTTGTCAATAATTTATACATTGAATCAGGATGTGATATAGCGCATGAATATTATCTTGCATTACTGGTAGATAGAGAGAATAAGTCAGTCATGATTATGGCATCAACTGAAGGAGGCATGGATATTGAAGATGTTGCTCACAATACTCCTGAATTAATTCACAAGATTTCTGTAGACCCGAATTCGGGTTTACTTGGATTCCAAAAGAGAGATTTGGGAATGGCTTTAGGTCTTTCCGGAGTTGCCCTAAAATCCTTCTTCAAAATGCTGGGTAGTATGTATGATATGTTTGTTAGTAATGACTGTGCAATGGTAGAAATTAATCCATTGGTGAAAACATCTGACGATCAAATTATCGCACTAGATTCAAAAATTTCATTTGATGAAAATGCTGAGTTCAGGCATAAGAATTGGGATGATCTAAGGGATCTCTCCGAAGAAGAAGATGTTGAAATTAGAGCAAAAGAAACTGGACTTTCATATGTAAAACTTGATGGAAATATTGGTTGTTTAGTTAATGGAGCAGGTCTTGCAATGGCAACTATGGATGTAATCAAACTGTACGGTGGAGAACCTGCAAATTTCTTAGATGTTGGCGGCGGTGCTAATGAAGAACAAGTAAAAACTGCTTTCTCGATAATTCTAGAAGATCCTAACGTTAAAGGAATTCTGGTAAATATCTTCGGCGGCATAATGAGATGTGATATTATTGCTCGAGGCGTGATTGCCGCTACTGAGGCATTATCACTTGATGTACCATTAGTTGTTCGACTTGCAGGTACTAACGTCGATGAAGGAAAGAAAATTCTCGCTGCATCTACATTGAATATTCATCCTGCAGATGACTTAGCTGAAGGTGCGCAAAAGATTGTATCACTTATTGGAGGTGAGGCTTGATGGCTATTTGGATAGAAGAAGATGCTAAAGTTTTGGTTCAAGGAATCACCGGAAAACAAGGACATTTCCATGCTGATAAAATGGTTGAATATGGAACCAATATTGTCGGTGGATGTACTCCTGGAAAGGGTGGACAGAAAGTTGAACTTCAAGGTAAAGAATTTCCAGTTTGGGATTCAATGAGAGAGGCTATTGAGGCGACTGATGCTGATGCTACTGTAATTTATGTCCCTCCACCTTTCGCAGGAGAAGCGATTATGGAAGCTGCTGAAGCATTTGACTCAATTAAGGGTGAAGGAATCGTAGTATGTATTACTGAAGGAATCCCTACTCTAGATATGGTCAAGGCTGTATCATATGTCTACAACAGGCCCGGTGTAAGGCTGATCGGTCCAAATTGCCCTGGGATAATTACCCCTGGGGAAAATGGTGGTGCAAAAATTGGCATTATGCCAGGACATATTCATGCCAAAGGTAGAATTGGTATTGTTTCAAAATCTGGAACATTAACCTATGAAGCAGTTGCTCAAACAATGAGTATTGGAGAAGGTCAATCAACATGCGTTGGGATTGGCGGAGATCCAGTTAATGGAACTGGTTTCATTGACTGTTTAGCAGCATTTGAGGCTGACAGTCAAACTGAAGCAATTGTTATGATTGGTGAAATTGGTGGAAACGCTGAAGAAGAAGCAGCGGCATGGGCTGCAGAAAATGTCAGTAAACCAATTGTTGGGTTCGTTGCTGGTGCAACCGCTCCACCTGGTAAAAGAATGGGCCACGCAGGAGCAATAATTTCTGGAGGCAAGGGTACTGCTGAAGAAAAGTTTGCTGCTTTTGAAGCAGCAGGAATCGCTTGTGCAAAAGATCCTTCAGAACTGGGAAGTGTACTCTTAGAGTCGCTTAAGAAAGCAGGATTAAGATAATATGAAAATTAGAGAATTTGATGAAAATTCTCTGATCGATTATTATTCAAAAAATATTATTGATTTTTCTTGGATTGATAAACCAAGTCAACATCAATTCAGATGGAGGTGTTTAGATGGTACATGGAATACCTCAAGACGTAGAATTAGAGATAATGAAACATTTGTTAAAGCAATAAAAAATGATAACCCTACCGATATTTATTTTTCTACATCTTCTTGGCTGAATCCTGTTGATTTGCCAAGAAAAAATGATAATGAAAAACCTAGACCTGTTATGTTAGATCACCTAATTGTTTTCGATATCGATGTCGAACCTTTTAGTCAGAAAAATATTGAAAAGGCAAAAAAAATGGCCGTTGATCTTTATCACTGGGTTGATAAAAATTATAATTTTGATTTAATTAATATATCATTTTCAGGTAACAAAGGCTTTCATTTAATGTATCGAGACAGAGATAGACAATTATTCTCTATCGAAAATTTAGTTGAACGAGAAGAGGCTGTAAAAAATAATAGAACACAACTTGTTCAAGAAGTTTTAGCAAATGGTTTTGACATTGACACCCGAGTTACTGCAGATACTAGAAGAATTATACGCTTACCTGGAACCATAAACAGTAAAACTGGTTGGTACTGCAATAAGATTGATTATGAAATTTTAAATCTTCCAATTAAAGATTTTATTTCTTCAATGCCAAAGCATCCATTGGCAATTGAAATACCAAAAAGTGCAAAAATCAAAAAGAAAAAAATCAAACCCAAACCTAAACCCAAATTAAGTACTCAAAGCAATACTTGCATAGAAGTTAGTAATCACTTACCTGGCACTAAAGACCGCTCAGCGTTGATATGTTGGCTACCAAAGAGTTGGGGTGATTTAGAATCAACTATAGATAAATCAAAATCGATTATTCAGGATGAGAAATTAGGTTCTTGCGGTTTTTGGCAATCAAATGACAGAGTTTTGATGATATGCCCCCGATCAATACCACGTGCCAAGTTAGTCAAAATTTTTAAAAAATACCACTTCAAATCTCTAAGTCAAAAATTATTGGAAAAAAAGCATTATTGGACTCGAATTACTGGAAAGCATTGGTCAGATTCAGGTTGGGAAGATGAATTGGAAGCAATCAATATTTTTGGAAAGGATGTAGACTTAGAATGTGTTTGGCAATGGTCAAGAGCACATATTGAAATTTCGAGAAGAATGGGTCTTCTTTTTGATTATGACGAATCTAATTGTTCTGGAAATAAAGAACCAAGCATAAGAATTGTACAACGCCAGTGATAACTATAAACTTACTTTACTACCAAGAATTGTCTCTGATGGAGTCAATACGACAATGACATTACGCAATGCGTCCATAGACACTACCGACCATGGCGCTTGGAGACGGCGCCATGGTCAAAAAGTGATATTATGACTTTTGATAGAAACATCTTGAACAAAGGCGCTGTTTTTGCTTTTTTTACTTTCATACTTTTCTGGTTTAACACACAAGGAGGTGCTGACTCATTTTTTGGTGCAGCTTTTTGCAGTATTTTTGTGATGTTATGTTTCACTTTTATATCTTTAATTGCAGCATGGGAAAAACAACACTATCAGAAGGTAATGGCAAAGAACTCCATTACACCGATTAATAACTATCAGAGTAACAGAAATTGGCAACAAGAATGGGAAGAAAGTAAACTAAGAAGAAAAAAAGCAACTTATGACCACATAATTAAGGTACATAATATGCAAAAAAAATCTATCACATCTGTAGATGATGGCGTAAGCAAATTTTCTCATATTTTCAATGTTGGAGAAAAAGCGGCTCGACCATTTTTCCAAAATCAACATGTCCAATCTGTTCTAGGTTTTTCCTCTTCTCAATCATCATTCTCTCAAACAAGTGCAGGAAATGTTCAGAAGCCAAAAAAAGTTGATACAAACTTCTGGGATAATGTCTCACAAGGTGTAGCAAAAAATGAAGCAAAGTTAGAAGATATTTGCTCTGCAGGAGGTTGTTCCAAACCTGTTTCCGCTTTTGATTTCCGCTGCTTTCAGTGTCGAGGTAGATTTTGCGCAGATTGTGAAAGTGGGAAGAGTATCATGTGTAAAGCATGCTCATAGGAAAATTTCTTTCCTGTGTAACGAGTTTTGAGGAACCATTGTTGAAGATTTGAGGATATCAACTCTAATTTTACCTTCTTTACTTCTCGCATAAAATAATTCAGATGGACTAACAAACTCATTCCAGTAGCGTTGGAAAACTTCCGCTTTTTCGAGTGATGCTGCCAGAACCTTCGGCACGGTATGATACATGACCAATCTTTCTTGTATTGGCCTAAAAAATTTAGCAATTACTTCTGGCATCATTTTAGTCAGCCATGTATCAGTAATGAACTTAGATGATCTAGAGATAACATATCTAGGTTTTGCGATAGGCCCTAAAACCTCCTCCAAACAAGAAGAAAAAAGTGCACTTTCTTCTTGTGTAGCATTCTCTAAATGCAAGCGCACCCAGCCACCTCCACGGTTACCACCATCAGCACGGCAATTTCTTGAAATCATTCCAAGATGGATTAAACTATTTACTATTGAAAGTGAAATAGCTTGAACTAGAGATTCATCGGTCCAAGGTGTTTTTTCTCTACCAAAGGTAAAACCTCCACCAGAACCAACGCCTAATTTAGCCTCGATTGCTGAAGTTGGTTTTGCATGGAATGGTTGTCCAATTCCCCAGAGCCCTCTTACGTGATTTCTATTACGACTGCGTCTTAACATATCCTCATTGAATACTGACATTCCTTCACTTATTCCTTCTGGTTCTGCCTCAGTAAATGCCGCATGTACGTGCCCCACTCCTTTCTCGATTGCTCCATCATCACATACTCCGTACAACTGCTTGTGCTTCTTCTTGAAGCGCTCATAATCCGAGAACCCATTGGTAAATTCTTCTGCAAGACAGATTATATCCCAATTATTCGCAACTTTTTCTGGCCATTGCTTATCCAATCTAATTGAACGTCCCCTTAATTGATTGATACTCATACTTGTTGTCACGGTTGTTAAATCAATAAGGACATTAATCCTTGATGCGTCCCAACCTTCCCCGAGTAACCCTCTAGTTCCAATTAGACACTTTGTAATTCCAAGCTGGAAGAATTCCGTAATCATTAGAGAATAGTATCTAGGAATCCAATCTTTTCCTTTACCGATAATTTCATGATATTCTCCCCTAATTTCATCAAGTAAAGTTATTGCTAAATCTCTTTCTCTTATCCATTCATTTGCGGCCGCTAAAAATTCTCCTGCGAGGTCATCATCTACCAGTACCGTACTACCAGTCATTAATATCGGATTTAGCAAATCTACATTCTCACATTGGACGGCTTGTCTAAACGCTGCAACAGCACCCCCGGCCTCATCATCCATTACACCTTCAACCAAAGTTGTGGCTGAGGTTTTCTCGAAATCAGTAATTATTACTGCTCGAATATCTCCGCCTAATGCTTGCATTTCTGAACTTAAAATTGTTGAAATTGCCTTGGTCTTTGAGGACGCATAAGCCATAATCCTACCTACCGGTGAAGCACAAGGTCGAATTCCTGTCTCAGTTATTTGGGTTCCTAACATCCTCAAACGCTGGGTAACCAACTCTGCTTTTTGGTGGTCTAATTGATTTTCACTTCTGCGTAACCCATGCCTAACATAACGGTCGAGAACTGGCCTCAAAATAGCCAATTTATTCTGATAAGAATTTAACAAATGAGCAGGTGGATAAGGTACTCCTTTTGGTATACTACCAATTGTATTTAACAAAAAAGCTCTACCTGCATTTGCAAATCCAGGATTTCTTTTACTAAACTGTTCCCATTCTTCTTTCTTACCGCCTGGTGTTTTCCTTTCCTCAAGGGCTTTGAAAACCCATTTATCCAATGGTAAAGTTGCATCTGGATATTCTTGCTCTAGATATAGTTCATTAAGAAGCACTTGGAATTCTTCATCCACCTTAGCAACATAACTCAATTCATTTTGTGATGGACGTACAAAAAATGCCAAGTCTTGGTATGGTGCCAAATTAGAATCTCTAACTAAGGCAGGTACTGGGACCTCGTAATCGATTTCTCCAAAAAATTCCTGATATCTTTTGGCATCTTCCTCTCCATAATGTTGAAAATCGGGTGGTGTTGCTGTTAAACCTAGAACGATTGGGTCATCAAAATACTCTCTAACTTCAGTGAGAACTCTTCCCCAGTGATGTAGCAAGTGATGGCATTCATCAAGAATTATCATTCCAATTCCAACTTCTTTCAATCTTTTAAGGTTATTTTTAGATGACTCACTCAAAGTCCATAAAGCATTTCCATGTTTAGAAAATTCATCCCTAACCTTCTTTCTATAGATTGAAAGTCTGTCTTCATAATAATCATTATTTCTTATTTTTAAGTCCTCTTGCCAAGCCAAAGCATTTTCCTCATCTATTGCTTCTCCTTTTGAAATTAAATTTTCTGTCCAAAGTTCAATTGCCGCTTCGTTTAATTCTTCGCCACCCCTCTTTGGCATGGTGATTGACTGATAGGTTAGAGAAGTAAGCAATCCTGGTTTCTTAGGATCAGTGCTAATAAATTCATCTTTACCATCTAAATGAAACAAATCAGTTCTAGCAGCCCATTGTGCTTGAATTGCGGAATTTGGTGATAAGACAAGTGTCGGTTTTCTAACAAGATTAGACCAAACATATAGGCCAAGAACGGTTTTTCCTGACCCTGGGGGTGCCACTATGTGGAGGTGCTTACCTTGAATATCTAATTGTGGTTTAATCACTGATACAGCAGCAACTTGTGATGGCCTAAGTTTTCCATTAAATGTAATTGCACCAAATTCTGGTAAATCTTTTTTGGCCAATATTATCACTTACTCATCGTGGAGGGCCTCTTCTTGGACCTTTTGGGGGACCGCCTTTTGGACCTCTAGAAGGTCCTCCTTTAGGACCACTTGGAGGACTTCGTGATGGCCCTCCTTTAGGAGCTCCAGGGGGGCCGCTTCTCTTAGGACCTGATGATGGACCGCCAGGAG
>PBXE01000023.1 GCA_002727485.1 Methanobacteriota archaeon
GAACCAGGAGAATACCGATTTGTAGCTGGTGGAGAAGATTCACAATCCCTACAACAATTTTCTGTAGACTGGGAATATGAAGCAATGCTGAAAGGAGGTGTTGCAATACCACTGCTACTAATCGGTACTGCGCTTGTATTCTATTCTATTTTTAGAAAGATTTTATTCTAACTTTCGACGCATTGAAAAAGGGGTACTGTCTAGGTAACCTAAGGTTGAGCAGTATGGTCGACATTGATTTAGCGTTATCAATTCTTCAAAATAAAGTTAGAAGGCAAATTTTAGAGCGCCTCGTTAGAGAACCACATTACCCAATGCAATTAGCAGATCTAATTGGAGTAAGTCAACAAGCGATAATGAAACATCTAAAAGAACTTGAAAAAGGTGAATTTGTAACTAAAATGAAAGTTCCTAGTGATAGAGGCGGGCCTCCAAGAACAATTTATTCTGTTCAGCAAGCTATTTCTCTAAGAATTGATCTCGGTCCTGATTTATTCACTTGTGAGCAAAGAAAATTACCGAGTGGAGGCCCTATGAGGTTATCAAAATCATTGCCTGAGCACAGCATTAAAGTTGCAGAAAGTGTTAGTGGAAGAAAAAAGATTTCCGTTGGTGAAGGAGTTTCTCATCTAGCAGAACTCAGTAATATTCTTGAAGACTTAGATGCCCAAAGAGATGCTATAATTTCATTACATCAACACATTAGAAACCGAATTTCTGTTGCCGTAGATGCTGATTTTGAAATGTATGAACAACGAGCAATGGTCCATTCAATTATTGAAGCACCTACTAAGAGAGTAGACTTTACTGCCCTAAGTAAAGAACTTCAGTTAGGTCAAAAACAATTGAATGAACTAATGGATGAAGTTAGTACAAGACTAGAGCGTCAAATTTCAGAAAAAGCAGGCCACATAATTGCTGGAACTCAAAACTCTAGTTTACACTGGTGGCTAGGCAATTACAAGCCTAAGAAATAATTCACTCTTTAGATTCAAGCACTGAGATAAGTGAAGATTGTTCGCTTAATCTTCTGTTCACTTCTTCTCTTCTACCTTTACCTACAAAGTAAACAACGCCCAGTAGTGATAGTGTAAGTAGAATAACAACAAATGGTAATGCTGTCTTACCAATAACTTGTCCTGCAACATCCAAAAATGGACTTGGCGATTCTAGTGGTTCGGTAACAGCCTTGATGTTATTATCTTCGTCTGCTTCTACAATTTCGTTCATCGGGTCAACAACAACATATACACCTTTACTTCCGGCAACTACTGGATACAGAAGATAAATCTCTACTTCCTGAGCATCTTCAGATGCATCTGGAGCAAGTAATGCTCCAACAATCTGACGCATGACAATACTATCTTCGTCACATCCATTTTGCTCAATTTCATCTACAACATCTGGATCGTTTGCATCATCATACTGGCAAAGAACTATTTCAATATCAGTTGCATGAGTATTTCCAATATTTTGTAATATTATACCTATAGGAATCGTAGAATCAATATCTCCGCTAAATGAGGCTGGGTTAATTATTTCCTTAATCACTAAGTCTGGGGCCTTCAATCTAAGCTGTAAGACTAGTTCATTGCTATCTAGCATTTCTCCTTGCCATGAAGGTGATGAGTCAAAGTCTCCTCCTTCTGTCATATCTCCTGCTTTAGAAACTACTTTCAAACCGATGTATCTAGTATCTAGCTTTGCCTCAGTTGAAATCTTGACTACAGCAACCATTTCATAGGTTTGGTATGGAGACATCTTAGGCATCATGTAAATGTCATTAGGCGCGATATAAGCACACTTTCCTCCATCTTGGGCTTCTTCTAGTTGTGTTAACCAAGAAGTATATTCATCAGAAGATTCTTCTGGCATTGGAGTGTCAATAACGACACATGGTTCATCAGTAGTCAAGTCGTTTCCAATTTGAACTACATTTCTCCATTCAACACTCCAACCTTGTAGTTGAGACATTCCAGGAATTGATTGCATAATCAAATCATTTCCTTGTGATTCTGCAGTGTGGTTATCCAAAGATGGCCAATCTTCTACATTACCATTATTGGTGATGTTAACTGTGAAACTTACAAACTTTCCAGGAGCAGAAGTTTTAGTTGGGTTATCAACTCTTGGATCCATAACGATTTCCATATCATAGAATTCGTTAACATAGACCAACATTGTCTGAACATCTCTTAATTTTGTATTCCTACCTTGTTCATCTGGATAAGCTTCTTCAGAATATGTTTGGAAAATAATTGTATACAATCCCGCACCAATATCTGTTTCAGGCACGTTCATTAATACATCAAAGGTTTGCTGTGTACCCCTAGATAATTCTTGAAGAGAGTCTCTTGGAATCACAATATCCCAATGACCATTTCTAACTGGGACTCCTGAAGGATCTATTACAGTGGCTAATCTGTAATCAAATCTATCAGGGCCATTTCCATTATTTGTCACAGTCGTTGGAAGAGTTATCTTCTCTCCTGGATAAACAGAATAAGCAGATACTGTAGCACCATTAGCATTCTCTACAGAGATGATTCTCTCGCTGCTGAGATTGGTTTCTGCATCCAAATTAAATTCATGAATAACTGTGGTATCTAATTTGATGAAATCCGAAATCTTAGGATAGCCATCCAAGTAGGCTTTTAGAATAATTGTTGGTCCTATTCCAGCCTTTGCATTGTCAGGAGCGCATACTTCGACATATACTGTATGTTGAACATAGTCTTGTCCTGGTTGTATAGTCCAGGCCCTTGGTTGGCTTAGAGGATCATTTGTTCCTGGAGCGTCTCTAAAGTCAACTGAAACTTCCCAGTTTTCTTGTCTCCATGTATTTTCATCTATTTCGCTTGGGCGCGCTTCTGGGGCGCCTGGCAGAGTGAAAATAAGGTCGCCGGAATCATAATTCTTTGTTACTGGAACTTCATATTCATGGCATGCTTGATTTGGATCTCCTGCCTTAACAAATGCTTCACTATCTGTTGCTTCAAATACAATGTTACCAGATGATTTAATCGAAACAAAAATACCTAATTCTAGAATATCATAAGTCCCTTTATCAACAGACTTTATCGGTTCTCCTTCCGACCACCCTTTGAGATAAATCACGAAAGCACCCGGATCTTCAGAAGTTGGTACTTTTACAGTCAGAATCTTAGTGGTTGAAGTGCCCGGATCTAATTCAACACGCATCGGGAAAGTTACTTCCCATCCGAATGGTAGCAACCATTCTTGTTGACCTTCAAGCGTATTAGGGTCCCAGAATAGGAAACTATCTTGCACATTTCCAGTGTTGGTAATCGTAATTGAGAAAGTTGCTTGTCCGCCCTGCTCAATATCCTGCACGCTGTGAGAGGTATCCAGACTTATTCCATGTACAACGTCCATCAATGTGAGAGTTGTAAGGTCTGAACGAATTGCAGGGTCTTTGTACGACTTTGCTGTAACCACAATTTGGGCCAACTCATCTTCGTTGGCTTGATAGATTGTAGGTGCTTTAACTCTGATATAGAATCTAGTTGATTCTCCGCCTTCCAAGAATATAGGTGTTGTTGGTAAAATTTGTGTCTGATTATTAGCAAAGAATAATGTCGCAGTCCAATTTTGTGGAACACCTGTTACGTTTAAGCCATATGTATCAGCAACAAGTTGCTTATCTCCTGGTGTTGAATTATTCATTGTCATATTGAAGATTGTCTGTTCGCCAGGCTCAATGACATGGTAGAAAGTCTCTCCTGCATCAAGTTCAACGTCAACTTGCCCTGTTAATACGTGCGAATAACAGATGGTATATCTGCCATTATTTTGCTCATTATTACACTTGTTTTGATCTGACCAGCCTATGTGTGCGCCACTTCCTAAATCATTAGCAAATGCGGGTGGCATTCCCAAATCCGGCCTACTTCCAGTATCAGTTCCTAGCTTATTACTGGCCCATGTAGTAACTGGAATAATTTCCCAAGGATCTAAGGCGAAATCACCTTCACCTGTCAAGTCTGTTTGGTTAAGTCGGGTGTAATGAATCTCTTCACCTGCACTGGTGTTTCCAGAATCAACCCAAGAGATGTGTACGTTACTCTGCTTGTCAGTAATCAAAGCAGGGAAAATAGAATGTCCTGAAAACGCAGAAACTAATCCTGATGGACCTTCCACATTAGAGATAGGGGTATCTTGAATTTTCTTGATTGCATAGGTGGAAAGTCCTTCCTCTGCACCATCGAAAGCACCTGCACCCTGTAATTTCAGTTTAGTGTAATAAACTTCGTAATTTGTTGACTTCTCGAAACCATAATCTCTTCCATCCATCCAAGCAATATGTGTATTACCTTGCATATCTACGCCGATTGCCGGGTGGAATGAATAAGCATCATCAATAGTGACCCTAGTATCGTTTACTACTACCAAATGTCCATCTGCACCTGCTCCAGTGTCCTCATAATAAGTTCCACCACTGACCCAATGGCCTGGCGCACCAGGTGTCCAAGATGGATCATTGTTCATCTTAGCATATGGGTCCAAAACAGACATGTAAATTTCACGAGAGTTGTTGGTTGCGATATAAACCATGGCCTCAACGAGTAATGCCATTGCACCAGCGCCACCACTTCCTGATGGGAATTCATATGCTTGTCCACCTGCACTTACAGTTCTTGCATTCGTTGTAGGGTCATTTCCTGGGCAGTTTCTAGTTTGGGTGGAAACCACTCCATTTGGACACTTTACTAAATCCAAGAAGTGAGATTGAATATTTCCTGCTCCTCCATACCCTTGTCCGTATAGACCAATCGGAACTACTCCGGCTTTTACACAATTGTCATGCGCTTCATCGATAGAACTTATGTCATCTGCTTGTTGAGAAGGGTCTCCATCTTTTGGCCCTTCATCGGATACTGGAAGAACAATCTTGGTGGAATTTGGATTCCATTTGTGATCAGCCGAGGTTGCAGGATTTCCTGGAACATTACCGTTGATATCTTTCCAAGACAAGCAAGCCCAGTTTGTTCCTGGGCCCCAATCTTCTCCAGAGTTACCAGAGTATGGGTTTCCATTGTAAATTGTATTCTGCAATGAACGAATTCCACCAGAGCTATCTCCTTCATCAAGAGGTGTTGTTCTTGGACCAGCGTTCATATTATATCCTGCACAGTTACCACTGCTTGCTGCGCCAGGTAGACCAAATCCGCCATCTAATCCATAAATAGTTTCAAAAACAGTCATGTTAGCAACTTCTAGCAATGGCTTAATTCCTTCAAATTGCCCTCCAGATGCGAAATTTCCACCGTAAATAACAGTACAAATATCAGCCCATTCGGTGTACATAGAACCTGATGTATCTACAATAAATACCAATTCTACTTTGCCGCCTCTAGTATCATCCCAAGCGATCTGAACTTGGTCGTTTGCATCCACTACAATGTCTGGGTGCCCTTTGTGCCCAATAATAGGTGTAAGTAGAGTGTCATCGAAGAGAACTATTGCATCTTGTGCAATCATATCTGGCTGAAGCATGGAATAATATATCTGAGGTTGATTGAAGAAACGTCCTAATTCATCAAATTCATCTTCCCATGCGATGTGGACATTTCCTTGGCTATCTGTATCGATTGAAGGCCAATCCCTATCCTGGGCTCTTTGAGAAACTACCATATCATCGATAGAAGTTAAAGATGCGTCATCGCTTGCCATCCCATTAAACGGTTGTACCTTGAAAGGAGATATTGCAGTGTACATAATTTTGTGAGTACCTGATTTATCAGTCCAAACTATGTGCAAATTATCATCTTCATCAATGGCCATATCAGGGTGCCAAATTTTGTGAATACCGGCATTGGTGATTTGTGTTGCGTCAATCAAAACTTCGCCATCACTAGCAATCATTGAATAGTATAGATGAAGATTATTTCTAGACCACACAATATGGGCATTTCCTTCACTATCTGCTACAATAGTAGCTTGTGTATCCGATGCTGAACCTCCATCAACAATTTGTTGGGGTTCAGTAATGACAACAGTATTCGCTGAAACGGGTGCTGCGGACATTACAAAGGCTGACATTACTGAAATTAACATTATAGAAACTAAACTTATTGACTTAATTTTACGGCTCATAAAAACACCCTAGGCTGATATAATGAGTATTCGACACTCTTCTAATACTTAACCGCGACTCTTTCGGGTCACAAATTTTGGTAACTTAAAATTAGCATCAAGCCCATTCTGATGGGTCGAAACTTGAACCAAATGACATCTTTTCATCGAACTCGATTTCAATTTGTTCCGATTCTTCTATGTTTTTGGCACTTGATTCTTTATTTTTTACTGCCTGCTTCTTTTTTGCCCAGTCATCTACAGGCCCAGGCTTACCTATACCGGGTCCATAAGAATACTTAATCTCGTGAATTAGCCCCAATTTTGCCAACCACAATCTTCGCAAGCAATGCATGAATTCATTCTTGTTTAATCCATCAAACCATAATGGTAAACTGACATTGAAGGCTTGTAATGGCCCGGGTTTTTGTTCTCCATCATGCCCCATATGGATGCCCCAGTCAACTGAGGCACGAATCAATTGTAATCTACCATCATGAATCCACTCTGACCACCCCTCGGGGTCTTCATCCATATGTTTCTTCATTTCTTTCTGTTGACCCATGTCAACTCTCGTCATACTTGAAATTGCAACTAAATCTCTATTCTTTGGTACTACAACCGCAAACATGTGACCTTGAGGACCTTGAGGATATTTGATTAAAATATGGGCTACGGCCCTAGGATCTTCTTGTTCTTTGACAATCAATCGTTCATCGCTAAGCCACTTTCGTACAGCGGCCGCTACATCAACAGGCGTCACAAATAGGCCAATCATTCATCCCGTTTGAAACAAACCCAAAAAAAACTATATTTTCCTAATTTCTTGGTCTAAAATTTTCATTAAACCTTTCAGGTTTTGTCGATCTGCTTTAGACACAGTTCGTCTTCTAACAAAATTACGTAAGTATGTGTAATCATCCCAAGCTAAAGAGCCCAATTTACCAGATAACCAAAACACTGGGAAACATACCAACCAAAAAATACCGATTGCTAAGATATTGAATAACGCTCCCGGGCCAAAAATTTCTGTCCAATTAAAACCAACTAAACTGGATATATTTGTTTCTTGGAAGTACCCGATTAAGACAATAATTGTTGCTGCTAATGGCCAAATAATTAATGATCCGAACATAGATGCTAAGAATTGATAAGATGTTCTAGCATCTATCCCCTCGTCTGTTGAGTCGCCAAGCATTCTTCCGAGTACTACTTGAGGGCCTAATGACAATAAAAATACAGGCACCAGTAAAAGGAATGCTGAACTTCTTATTAGAGACAATGGCAAATGAGCAATATTAGCAAATCTTAGGTCAGTTCCTTTAGAGTCTAAATCACGACCGTCTAAACCGTTTTGATGAAGGATTTTTGAAGCACTAATTGCGGGTTTGATAATTTCATGGTCTATGGGGTTAGGTTTTGGCTCATCGTTTACAACTGACAACTTTGGCTCGACAAGTATGTCTCTTATCTCCCGTGCAGCTAGTACTTCTTCTCTCCATGAATTTGGTTGATTTCCGATTATTCTTCTGCTAATATGTCCTAATAAATGTATAGCTCTATATTCTTCCCATTCTGCAACATTAGGAGTCAATGGTTCCATTTCCAATCTTAATCTATCCCTCAGACTAAATACACTTTCAGCTGGAGGTTCTGACCAACTACCTTTGGCAACTGCTTCGATTAATTCATCTGGTATGTCAGATTTGGAAATTTGAATGGGCTCCCCATATTCAACCCAAACATCGGTGCGGAAATATTCTCTAACTCGAAAATGAAGTCCTATAGGTACTAAAGCAGGGAGTTCCTTTTCTAGCGAGTAGGCAAGCGCACCTGCTGCTAAAACAGTCCTGACGGGACCTGTTCTAAATCTTAACATGTATGAATTATTATGACTAGTTCCTTCTGGAAATAAAACACAACCAAAACCATGAGCGATTCCTGAGGATAGTGTGAGTAGTGAACGACCGTTGAGGAAATTTGCTTCTTCTTCCGAACACCCTCCGCGTAATAATTCCGCCTTTCTAACAACCGGTTGAACAGCCATTTTTCGAGTCCACCACCCTAGCATAGGCCTGGTGACCAAATCATGTCTGGCGCCGAAGACGAAATATTTAGGATGATTCAAAGTAATCTCAAGCGCGTCTAATATTCCATTTGTATGCCATGCGCAACAAAGAGTTCCGCGGTCAATTGGAATGTTGTTTTGCCCAGATGTTTCACGGGTTCTAAATTGTACTGCACTAATTCTTCTGCATATCCAATAAAGTATTTTTGTCCATAAATATGAACCCGGAGTAGAACCTGAGTATGTGGGCATAGGAGTATCGAGTAATTTGGTCATTTTCATGTTCTTAGCCGATTTAGAAAGATATGGTAATGCATCGCCTCTGTGATCTAAAACTCCATCATTCAATTCATCAGGATCAGGATGTTTCATTGTACTCCCCCCTTAAGTTAGATGCTAAAATATCTAAAGATTGATGGTCTGCAACTCCGTCAAAAGATTGGGTTTTTGGCCACATTGACATCAATGTCAATCCTCCATCGCCACGAGTTCTTGGAATAACATGTATATGGACATGAGGCACTTCTTGACCAGCCATCTCACCATCATGAACACATACGGTGAAATCTTCTGTTTGGAAATGTTTTGATAATATAGATTGAACTTTTTTTAATCCGATGAATAGGCCCGAAACCTCATCATCAGAAAGTTCTGAAATACGCTTAACTCCGCGTTTGGGAACTAGTAATGTATGCCCCTCTCGGCGCGGAAAGATATCCAAAAATGCGAACCAAGAAGTGCCCTCTGAAACTTTGTGGCAAGGGATTTCTCCTGCGATAATTCGCTCAAACAAAGTTCCTCCGCTCATATACAAGCCAAAGCGAGGGGGTTTTTGATATCTCACTGTGGAGTTAGAATCCAATTTCCGGTCTCACTCTTTCTTAGCGCTAGAGTCCCAATTTGGCCATCGCTATCAACGGTTATGTGATGCAGTAAATTCGCATCCTGCTCTTGGAAGTCATTTCTTTGATGAAGCCCTCTGCTCTCGTTTCTTGCTAAACTAGCCTTCACGGCACACATCAACAATCTTATGCCAGCCTGTGTTTGGTTCATTGATAGCATGTTAGTATTAGCAATCAATGATTCTTGATCCAAATGTATTGATTCTGCGAGATTTGATAATTCTTCCAATGAAACAATAAACTGACTATAAGATTCTGAATCATTATCGCTATTTACGTAATTCAACGCAATTTCCCTAAGTTTACTTGAAACTAGACCGACTCTAACAACACTTTCATCGGTATCTTTATCGGTAAATCGAGATTGATGGCTGGAAATTGCCATTTCTAGAGATTCTTGGATGAGATTTGAGCCTGAAAATTTGCTTCCTTTAGACCATTCTCCGGCGTGCTGGCCTGCAGATTTCCCACCTGCAAGTGAATCAAGTAATCGATTTCCCTGTAATAATCCTGCTCCATGAAGTCCTGAACATGCGGCATCTCCTGCTGAATACAATCCTGTAAACCATCGTGACCATTTGCCAATAACTACTCTACCATGCTCATCGACAGGCAAACCGCCAAGTGTTACATCAACTTGGTTTTCAAGAGCAACTGTTTGTTTTGAAATATCTATGCCTGTTCTCTGTTTTACATTTCTAAAAATAGAATTCCACCATTTCGCTTGCTCCCCCATCTCTCTAGCGTCTAGGACAACTGTTCCCGAATCATCCAGAGCATTACATAATTCCATAATATTGTCACTCTCAATCGGAGTTCCGTCTACATGGTGAATTGTTGCACCGGAATTTAACATTCCTAATGGTAAAATCATGTTAGTATCTTTNACAGAAAGAGGNGATTTNGATATAAATTCCATCCCNCTNAATGGNACTCCTGANCGNAGNGCTAAGTCCATNCCAAGATTTGATTTGCCATTGGTGAANACCTCTTCAAAACCACCATCNGCNATAATTAGTGATTTGCACTGGATAGCAACAAAGTTTCCATTTACTAAATCAGCTGANATTACTCCGCATACGCTGTTNTTATTNTNTACGATAGATACTGGTAATTGNTCGCCCCTACGAACTACGCCATGNTTCATACATTGCTCTTCTAGTACTTGTTGAATCTCTCTACCCATTCCATCTCCAGAATTCACTATTCTAGGTTTCGAATGGCCTATGCCCCTTTGTGCAATTGGCAACCCCTTGGCATCACGCTGGAAAATAACTCCCCAGCGCTCTAATAAGTCCATCTCTTTTATTGCTTGACTAGTTCTAATTGAAACTATATCTTGGTCACATAGGTAAGATCCGGTTAGTATCGTATCTTCTCTATGCCCCTTGTTATTTGATTCTTGAATTGCCGAAGAGAGNCCATCTGAAGCATATGAGCTTCCCTCGCCAAGAGCATTNGGGGAAATCATCAGAGTTTGCGCCCCTTNCTTAGCGGCAGANGCCGCTGAACGCANTGCAGCGGGGCCATCGCCTATGACTAATACATCCCATGCTTCCAACTTAGNTCACCCGTTGGGATGAGCCAAACATCGGTCGGCAATAAGTAAAGCGCTTCATTGACTTTCTCCGCTTAAGAAAATTCTACAATTGGTATAGTTAATTCCCCAATTTTTCTAGCCTTTTCTAAGCGTTTGATTCTTTCACGGGTGTTATCAGAAGAATTGGATTCCACGAATGTTGTCAAAACCTGCGATTCAAGTATAATGCCTTCATCATCTCTCAAAATAACTTGGATATCTGAGCGGCCACGGAATTTTCGGTTCCATGCCACATTAATCCACAAAACTACCCCTTTCTCTAAGTACCTAGGAATCCAATCCAAAGCATCTTCATCTGTTGAATTAGATAGTTTGATTTCTTGGCGCGGGGGTGGGCAGGGTTTCAACTCAAATCTGTGATCTCGAGACTTTGGCTCCCCATTAGGAACTAAAACCTCAACTTTAACATGTCTTGATTCGAACGTTTGATTATTTAGAGAAATGAATAAGTTAGCCGAACCATCTATACTTTTGTCGTCAATGGCAGCGTCCATTCTCCACTTCGCTCTGATCAATTCTGGTTTTCCTGAAAGTAAATCGTTTTGTAATCTGTCCAAAAGGTAGAATGCGCTGGGCTGCCAAGCTTTAGCATGTGAAATCAATCGTTGTAACGTTCGCCAATTAAACCTATTATCTGCGGTTAACAAAATCTTTTTCACCGAATCTCTCTTCATAAAAACAGATAATTCCTCTGGCACTCTATGTGTCTTCAAAATGTCTTCATTATGAAGATATAATACATACAATAGTCTCTCCAAAGCTTGTCTTTTATCATATCCCGGTATCAAGGATTTCTCAAACTCTTTTTTCCAATCATTCCATTCTAGATATAAGTCGGGATCTAAATGTGTTACAAGCAAATCTCCAAGTATACTTCCTAATTGTGTTGGGTGGTGTGTAGGAGAATGGAATACTAAATTAGGAAATTTATCTCCTAACTGACGAACATAATCCAAAGTGTGTTGCGCGTGGAAAGTGTACAAGAATCCTGAACTCATTGCGATAATCAGTGCTAAATTCCATGCCACTGAACCAGGAGGAGGAGATAACGATAATAGCATCAGTCCTAATGATAATCCAATTAAAACAGTACTAATTAGATTATTTCGTCTATGATCTTTGAGTCCGTCTAGGATTCTGTCCATTCCAGGTTGTACTCTAAGTGCATGTTTACTACCATTGTTAAATCCACCTTGCTCCCTTAGAGATAGTCTTGCTTGCATTGCGTGCCATGCAGATTCGCTAGCAATTATACTTGGCAGGGTTGCAAGTAAAATTGGAACAGGTAATAAAAAAACTAAATTTGTATTCTGTGAAATTTGTTGTGGAAATAATACTCCTAGTAGTGAAAAGAAAGCCAATGTCAAACCTGCGATAGATCGCCATAAAAGTAGAAATTTATTACGAGTAATGTTACCAACCAATTGACGCCTTTGTTCTAACCTCTCCCACTGTTGACGTGTCTGTTCTAACGGGTCTTCGATTCTCTCAAACCCATGCCCATAAGGGTCGGGTAATTCGAGACTTTGAAAATCACCGGAACTGTTACTCTTAGCCATCTTAACAATGCCGCTCACAAGGTCCTAGACTTTACTTCTTGCCTTAAAATTAGAAATAAAACTGTAAAACGGGCGCAGCAGGATTTGAACCCGCGATCTTCGGCTTAGGAGGCCGATGCATTATCCAACTATGCTACACGCCCAAACGACCCAGTGAAGTTCATGACATGAGCATTACGATTATTGTTTTGCGATTTCAGCAACATCCATCAAGAATTTTTCTAACTCAATGCGTGGTTGAGAGGTTTTCTGGATAGCAACCTCGCACACTGCTAGTGATATTATTAATTTTGAAAGTTCGGTGTCGATTAAATGTAATCTTCCCTCGGTCAATAACTTATGCAAATGCTTGACAATATCTTCAGCCTCAAGACTTTGCTTATCCATTATTTGATCTAATACTCCCATTGCGCCCTTCAAAACTCTAGTATTTCTATTGCCAATCTTCTCCCACTTCCAGTCGTGCACTCTACCCCTCATTGCTTCTTCCAGCATCAGTTGTATCTCTCTATGCGATGAAGATGATATCACATCTTGAAGATTTTTTCTAGAATCTAACATACCTCTAAGACTTAGAACTTCTAACAGAAATATTGCCTTACGGACATTTCCATTCGCAACATGAGCAATATCTCCTAACATACCTCTAGCTGGATTCAGATTCTCTTGTTCTGAAATCTTGTTCAATAGAGATTCTACATCNTGACGATTTGTTCTAGGTATACGTATATGTTGAGTTCTGCTCCTAAGTGCTTCAATTAATCTTGAAGGTGTAGTTGTAGTAAAGATAAATCTCGCACTAATACTGCTCTTTTCCATCATTCTTCTTAGATATGACTGTCTAATATTGCCTAAGTAATCAGCATCTTCGATGACTATTATTCTTGAGATAGGTGTGCTTTGTGAGNTTTTTTNCGATTCAAAACCCGCAGGTGGCCCTTTNTCATCTCGTACTTTTACTAGGCTTGAATCNTANGCATCTANGCTTGTTCTACCGGCTAAAGTATCNTTTGATGTTGTTCCTTCNGGGCGTAAAAANGACTCAAATTTACCCATCGCTCCACTGGTNCTAGAGAGGTCCTTNGCATTTAGAACNTGGGTTGTNGACTTGTATGATGGNCCCAAAACCTGTCTTGCAATAAGCCTCCATATTGCAGTTTTACCAACGCCCGTTGGTCCTGAAATAAGTAAATGCGGTGGATTGGCTTGTAATGATACCTTTTCTATGCTACTTATTATCTGCTTGGGTAATAATAAATCTTGGAAAAGAAAGGGAGACTTTGTCTCTAACCAAGATGGCATATTGAGTGTTGTATGTCGAAGGTCTTTCAACCCTGCGCGCAACTATTTTCACTCAGCAGGGAGTCTCTTTGTGCTTGAGTTCCTTCGTAACTTCATGAAGACGCGGGATCCGCATGCCTTACAACTAATTCCATTACGCTCTCTGTGGAACGATTCTATACTTCCACATACCGCACACTTATAGTCAACTAGCTCTACCATTTAGTCCAACTCCAGTCGACCCGACTAAGCACTCTTTCTTAACCTGTCCGACGCGAAATTAATTTNCAATTACTTAATTTCCACCAACTAGTCCTGGCATTAATCTTATTTTTTGCGCGTCTCTAAGGTCTATTTCCGAAAGATCTGCGGTTGAAACCATTCTGTTATCAACAAAAACCCACGTCCCTTGGCAATTGTTAGCGTGTTCAATTAGTTCCGGCTTTGTCATCTCAACCTCAGAATGACCTGTTTCATCTGCAATTTCAACAGTNAACTTGTTCTCGTCAATTCCGCCTACGAGCCCAGGCATCGCTCTTAAGCGAGAAGACGCTTCTATGTTCATAGATTGGAGTTCTGTAGCTGATACCATCTTGTCATCNACAAACAGCCATGTTCCTTGGGTGTTAGCNGTCTCTACTANTTCTGACTTGGTCATTTCAACAATTNAATGCCCTGTGTTATCTGCAACCTCAACGGTGTAAGAGGGTTCTTCCTCTAAGCCACCGACAATTCCTGGCATGATTCTTATCTTCGAATCNGTGCTTATCTCCATGCCCTCTAATTCGCTGGCATTAACCAACCTGTTGTCGACAAAAATCCATGAGCCTTCAGACTCAGTTGCCTTTTCAACAATTTCTGGTGCGGTCATTTCTACGACTGAGTGTCCAGTCGAATCTGCTATTTCTACGATGTATTTCTTTTCTGACATAATACTTCCTCGGAAACCTAGATTTTCGAGTGTATATAATAAAACGCGAACGATTGCTAAACTATGACAAAAAGTAGTATTTGGCGCCCACTCCGGGAATTGAACCCGGGTCGCAGGAATGACAATCCTGCATGATAACCTCTACACCAAGCGGGCCTTAGCATGCTCGTCGGAGCGCAACCGCTATTTAAGCCGCTCTATGTGGCTTGACCGGAGAGTTAAGCATGGCTGCCAAAAAAACATCTGCTGAAAAAGCCCGAGAAGATGCTGAAAATGCTAGAGTAGAAAATATGCTCGATGGCGCATTTGGCACACTGAGCGGCTTAGAAATCAGTAAAGTGGCAGAAGAGCCATCTGAGGAACAACCTTCTAAAGAAGAAATAGTCGATGAAAATAAAGAAGATTCAGAAATTCTAGATACTAAAGCGGAAGATGAGAAGATTACCGTAGATGAAGAAGAAATTTCACCAGTTGAAAACGAGGCCATTGAAGAAGATAAATCAACTCCACCTNAACTTCCTATTTCGGACTCTGATGAAGAAGATGCACAGGAGGATGCTGAAAAAGNCCCTAATAGTCCTCCTTCAAAGGGACCGCCGAGCACACCTCCGAGTGGACCTCCGTCAAAAGGCCCGCCAAGTAAGCCACCGAGTGGACCACCTTCAAAGGGACCGCCGAGCACACCTCCG
>PBXE01000048.1 GCA_002727485.1 Methanobacteriota archaeon
TCTAATAGACGTTTTATTTTATCGTCAGTGTCCAAAGTTAACCCCCCTCGGTAATAATGGGAAGGATTCGTTTTTATGAAGAGTTCGCTTAAGCATTGCCTGCTGCTTCGACCTCTGCCCAATCTTTCATGAATCCATCTAGTCCTTTGTCAGTAAGTGGATGTGTTATGAGTTGCTTGAATATTTTAGTTGGCATTGTGGCTGTGTGTGCACCTAATTGCATGCATTGAAGAACATGAGTTGGGTGCCTAATCGATGCAGCCAAGACCTTAGTATCTACGTCATAATTTGCCCAAGTAGTCATAATTTCTGCGATTAATGCCATTCCATCGGCTCCCGTGTCATCAATCCGTCCGATAAATGGTGAAACATAAGTCGCCCCTGCTTTTGCTGCCATGAGAGCTTGTGATGCTGAGAAAATCAATGTTACATTTGTGTCAATTCCTTCTTCTGTCAATACTTTTGTTGCAGCCAATCCTTCTGGAGTACAAGGAATTTTGATAATTACATTTTTTGGCAACTCTGCTTTTAGCGCTCGGGCTTGTGTGAGCATTCCATCTGTATCCATAGCTGTAACTTCAGCAGATATTGGTCCATCACAAATCTCTGCAATTTCGGCAACAACGGTTTTGAAATCTCTTCCACTCTTCTTAATCAAAGAAGGATTAGTGGTGACTCCATCAAGTATGCCCCATGATGCTATTTCTCTAATTTCGTCTACATCTGCTGTGTCTAGAAAGAATTCCATGTTGATTTCCAACCTTAGGGGGTGCTTCAACTCTTCCTCGCGATAACCGATTCTGCCGCAGAGACAATATGGTGTGATTTCAGACCCATCATTTCCAACATTTCTTCTGAAGAAGCAGACTCGCCAAACCTATCTTTTACACCAATTCTCTCCATTGGAACAGGATGTGTTCCTACGATATGCTCTGCTATAGCACCGCCTAATCCTCCTATTATCGAATGGTCTTCTGCTGTTATTATCGCACCACATTGCTTCGCATATTTTTCAACTAGATCAGTATCAAGGGGTTTGATAGTGTGCATGTCAATTACGGCGACATCTATTCCCTTTGATTTCAAATCTAATGCAGCATCCATTGCTTCATGGACGAGAACTCCGCAAGCAAAAATTGCCGCATCATTGCCATCTCTCAATACTACACCTTTTCCGATTTTAATTTCATTTTCTCTTCCGTCGTATAACACTGGAGTTTTATTTCTAGCAGTCCTCATGTATGATGGCTTACCTAAATCAGGTAATTGTTTGGTCAAAATCTTGGTCGATGTATCATCGCATGGGTGCATAACTACAACATTTGGCAAAGTCCTGTATATTGCCAAATCTTCTATAGATTGTGCGCTTGAACCGTCAGTGCCAGTGTGTGTGCCTCCATGAGAGCCACAAAGGTGTACTTGCAGGTTTGGTCGAGCAACTCCATTCCGCATTTGTTCAAATGCTCTTTCGGTGAATATAGCGAATGTACTGGCGAATGGAATGTATCCACTTGAAGCCAATCCTGCACCAACTAATAGCATATTTTGTTCCCCTATCCCACAAGACACTGTTCTGTCAGGATGTGCTTTTCTGAAATGAAGTGATTTCGTAGACTTACCTAGGTCTGCCTCCAGAACCACTACTTTTGGGTTATCTGCCAGATCTAGCAACGCCTCTCCATATCCATCTCTGGTTGCAGCCATTCTACTCAAACTTCCACCCCCAGTTCTCTCAGTGCGATATCAAGTTGCTCATCGTTGGGTGCTGCCCCATGGAATCCAGGGTTATCTTCCATGAATGAAACACCCTTTCCTTTTACAGTATTAGCAATAACAACACACGGTTTGTCGCTGATCGAATCCATCCATTTTATGGAAGAAACAATTTCTTCCATGTTGTGTCCATCAATTTCTTTCACTTCCCATCCAAACGAACGCCATTTTGCAGGGATATCGAACATTCTCATTTGATTTTCACAAAAGTCNTCATTCTGTATTCTGTTACAATCTACAAATAGTTTCAGATTACCTAATTCATGGTGTGCTGATGCCATTGCAGCTTCCCATACGCTACCTTCTTGAATTTCGCCATCTCCTACCATGACGAAGATAGTTCTGTCAGAACCTTCGAGTTTTGCTGCTACAGCACACCCCATTCCGAAAGATAGTCCCATTCCCAGGCTTCCTGCTGAAAAATCTACACCAGGGCACCATTTCATATCGACGTGACCTTGACAAACCCCTCCTTTTACTCTGTATGATTTCAAATCGTCCTTAGTGATGAAACCGGCTTCTGCTAACACTGCATACATTCCAGGAGAAGCATGTCCTTTTGAGAGAATAAATCTGTCTCTATCACTCCAATCTGGGTCATCTGGCTTTACGTTTAGCCTACCTCCGTACAGAGCGGATAATATGTCTATTTCTGATAATGAACCTCCGGGATGCCCTGCTTGAGCCCTGTGGGTCATTTTACAAATTTCGATTCTGCATTTTCTTGCCATTTCTTCAAGTTCAGCGATTGATTTTGACGACATTACTATCCCGGCCAAGCAGATGGTTTTGACTATGGCCTTTCATGGTTTTGCTCGATATTATCCCAATTATACACAGGGAAATATCGTTACTCCATTGATATTAATTCTTGAGATTTAGTTTAAGCAGCACTTTTCTAAGAAAACCAATCAAGTTTTTGGAGGGCTTAAAGCAGTCTTCAACTTCTTGGCAGCATCTGATAACACATACATTGTGTCAGAAAACAGGTTTCCTTTTTTTGGTAATGACCGAGCAGATAGCATAACGAAAACCATTACGAACCATGCAAAGAATAACAAAGAAAGTCCGTAATTCAAAGTCCCAATTCCTCCAAACCAATCTGAAGGAATAATTCCATTATCTGGCCACTTTTTATCTGCCACAATGAATATCGCTAGTAAAACACCCATCAAGCTCTCACCTGCAATGAATCCAGCTCCGATTAATACACCCTTATCCTGAACTTCTTTCACAGCTTCTTTTGCAGGTTTTGACATCTCACCATCTAAAGTCCCATCAACTCTTAATCGCGCACTGGATAATAAAATGTGTGATATAATTCCGCCAGCCATAATTGGAACGCTAAGGGTAAGCGGCAGATATATCCCGATTGCAACACTCATCACTGGCATTGCTAGTCTGATTAGTATAACTGCAATAATAGCACCCAAGAATACCATGGGCAAATTCAGACTTCCTCCAAATGCCCCCTCAACAATTGCTCCAATGAGTTCGGCTTGCGGAGCATATAGTGCATCACCACAGTTGTATAAACCATCGACAGGCGCCCCAGCAGGTAAATCAGAAGATTCGATAATCCTTGTATTAGTATCTTCACATGCAGATTTAGAAATTTGGAAAGCTTCATGCAAAATAGAAAGAACTGGACCTATTACCATTGCTCCAACAATAACTCCAATGATTTCAGCAGTCTGCTGTCTCCAAGGTGTTGCACCAACCATGTGCCCAGTTTTCAAATCCTGCATTACATCTCCTGCTATTGCTGCGGAAGTAGCAACAATAGCTGCAATGAACATTGTTGCTATCATCATATCTGTTTGGCTCATATTCAATATTAAACCGCCAACTACCCAAACCAATCCTATTGTGAACAGCAGCGTTGCTATAGTCATACCAGAAACTGGTGAGTTTGATGATCCCACAACCCCTGCAATATATCCTGCAACAGCCGCAAAGAAAAATGAGACTACGGCTAAGAATAAAGCTCCGGCTAATGCCATGACTAAACTACCTGTGGCGTACCAATAAAATAGGAAAATTAACACAACTAAAATTCCACAGACAACTAGAACTTTATCCAATGGTATGTCAACTTCTGTTCTTGATTGATGTGTATCATTTGAATCTCCTTTCTTGAATGACTTACTTAACCCTTCAATTATGGTTTTTCTCATAGACCAAAGTGTGTATACTCCACCAACTACCATGGCTCCTACACCTACGTATCTTATTTGGTCTGACCAAACTTGAGAATAGTCTTTCACATTTATTGATACCAAAAATCCTGATTCATTTGGAAATCCATTCATCAATCCGTAAATTGGAACTAATAGTCCAAATCCAATGACCCCACCTAGAAATATGAAGGATGCGATCCTAATCCCAACAATATAACCTACTGACAATAGCGCAAGAGATAATTCTCCTCCTGCATATAACCTGGTTCCAAGTGCAGTTCCTAACCCTTCAACATGTGAATGTGTTGCTTTGAAGGCTTTAACCATCCATCCAAACGTAGCGCCAATAATTAATGCGTATACAATAGCAATTAATCCAGATCCACCCTTTTCACCAGCAACCAATACTTCTCTACAAGCGACCCCTTCAGGATATGGAAGTGCTTCTTCAACAATGAAAAGCCTTCGCAGTGCAATTGTAAACATGGTGCCGAGTATACCACCTAAAATAGCAATAAGGAATGTCTCAAGCCATTGAATGTCTGTCCAAATTCCTATTACTAAAAGTGCAGGTACAGTGAATATAACACCTGCAGCTAAAGATTCTCCCGCACTTGCCATAGTTTGAACTGAGTTATTTTCTAAAATTGTAACATCTTTAAATTTGAAACCTCTGAGAATCAACATGCTCATAACTGCTGCTGGTATAGAGGCGGAAACAGTCATTCCAACATAAAGCCCAAGGTAGGCGTTAGCGGCTGTCATTAAGCCTCCAAGTAAAATTCCAATTATTATGACACGAACTGTTAATTCCTTAATATTGGCCTCTGCTGGAACCCATGGTTCTCCAACGCCCGCCATAGTACCGGGAGTTGCGCACTCTTTGTCAATCAATCGGAGTGAATATTTTGGAACACCCACCCGTATAATCATATATTGAGTTGGATTAGCAGGCTTGCACAGGTTGGTGTGTTGAGTGGATGACAAAAATTGGCATTCTAAAAAAATCGATAATCTACTAGTTGATTTTGATACTCCAGTTACTGGTTTATCTACAGATGAGGCCAACGCTAGGCTGGACAAGTACGGACAAAATAAACTCAAAGAGCCCGAAAAAACATCAGCCTTTATTCGTTTTATCTCTCAGTATAATGATCCTTTGAATTATTTACTTATTGGCGCTGCAATACTTGCTTTAGCCATTCATCCTGACAAACCTGGAGATTCCATTTTTATTGCATTAGTATTAACGGCAAATGCGTTTTTTGGGTTCTGGCAAGAAAACAAAGCAGAACAAGAAATGGGCGCTCTCAAGAAAATGACAATTTCTCGATGTGTTGTTTGTAGAGACGGCGTCGAGTATGAAATAAGTACAACCGAACTAGTTCCAGGTGATTTGGTCAAAGTCGAGGAAGGTCTAAAGGTTCCAGCAGATATGAGAGTAACTGAATCTTGGCAATGTAAGGTGGATGAATCTGCTCTTACCGGGGAATCTGTACCAACCAAATTGACTCTAGATTCGTTACCTCCTGAGACATTGTTGGCCGACAGAACAAATATGCTATACATGGGTACAACTATCTCAACTGGGCGTGCTGTTGGAATTGTAACTGATACAGGAATGTCTACTGAATTGGGTAAGATTGCATCGGATATAGCAGATGCTGCAACACCAAAAACACCGTTAGAACACAAACTTGAATCACTCGGTAAATTCTTAGGTTTCATCGCATTAATCGTCGCTGTATTGCTTCTTTCTATTGAAATGGTACTTGCATATGTTGACTCAAAAGATATGTTAGAGGCAGCATCTGCACAATTTTTGATTGCGATATCTATTTTCGTAGCGATAGTACCAGAAGGTCTCCCAATTATATTGGTAACTACCTTATCGATTGGGATGAGAAATATGGCTCGTCACAAAGCTATTATTCGTAGAATGAAAGCCGTTGAAACACTAGGATCTACGACAGTTATTTGCACCGATAAAACGGGAACACTTACAAAAAACCAAATGACTGTAAGACAATTCATGACTCCGATTTCAACATATGGTGTAAGTGGGGAAGGGTTCGAACCATCTGGTACTCTTACTTCAGACAAAGTGGAACTTTCGGATGATGAGATGTCTAAACTCCAAGGCGACTTAGGATTCAGGTTAGCTGCGGCATGCCTTTCATTGTGTCACAATTCTCAGATCGCAGAAATTGATGGTCAATGGTCGGCAATAGGTGACCCAACTGATAGTGCCTGTGCCGTATTAGGCTACAAGATAAACGGCTCCGTCCAAAAGTTCGCGCAAAGACATCCTAGAAAGCATGAATTTTTCTTTGACAGCATGCGGAAAAGAATGTCAGTAGTACACGAATACGAAGGAAGCGACTGGATATTTTCTAAAGGTGGAGCTGGTGGATTCAAGGAGTTAGTTAAGTGGAAAATTTCTAACGGTGAGATCGTACCAATCGAGCCAGATGATTACCAATCTGCTTATGATGCCAACAAAGATATGGCTAGTAAAGCAATGAGAGTTATCGCACTTTGCGCTAGGAAGGTCGAAGAAAATGAAGACATCACTAACATGGAGACGATGGAGAATGATTTAATTTTCTTGGGAATGGTTGGTATAATCGACCCACCTAGAGCCGAGGTTTACGACGCTATATTGAGATGTAAAAAGGCAGGTATACATGTGAAAATGATAACTGGAGATCAACACATGACCGCTCAAGCAATAGGTGAAGATTTGCAAATTACAAAACCACACAGAGAAGCAGTTGGAGGAGAGCAACTAGGTGAGATGGAAGATGATGAATTAATTGATGTTGCAGAAAAAACATCAATATTCAGCAGAGTTACGCCGGAACAAAAAATGAGGATTGTTACGGCATTGCAAGACAAAGGAGAGGTCGTTGCGATGACTGGAGATGGTGTAAATGACGCTCCAGCATTGTCTCGCGCTAACATTGGTATCTCGATGGGAATAGCAGGAACAGATGTTGCCAAAGACGCTTCAGATATGGTCTTACAAGACGACAACTTTGCTAATATTGTCAATGCTGTTGAGGAAGGGAGGAAGATATATGCAAACATTAGGAACTTTGTTAGATACCAAGTATCTACAAACGTTGCAGCAGTAGCATTACTTATTTTTGCTACATTGGTATTTGATTTACCACTACCATTGACAGCAACTCAAATTTTAGTTATCAATATTCTAATGGATGGACCTCCGGCTGTAGCCTTGGGTGTAGAAAAAAGTCACAACAATGTCATGGACAGGCCGCCGCGACCTGTAGATGAATCAATGCCAAATATGACAGATTTGATTTTGATATTTTACTTAGGAGCTGTAATGGTAATAGGAACAATACTTGTTTATTCACTAGCATATCAAAACGGAGATAAAGAATATGCAAGAACGATGTGTTTCAGCGTATTTGTACTGTTTCAATTGTTCAATGTGATGAATTGTAGAAGTAGTGAGGATAGCGTCTTTAAGTTAGGTCTATTTTCTAATCGTGCAATTTACTTGGCGTTCCTATTCTCCTCGGTATTACTGCTAGGGATTGTACAGTTTGGGTACGTTACTATACCATTCACAAATATTGCTATCAGTAGCCTTCTTTCAACAACACCATTGAACCAATCTGATTGGTTTATTGTGATATTTGTGGCTAGTTCAGTATTCGTAATTGAAGAGTTTAGAAAGTTCATGGCAAATACAGGGTTCTTTAGTGTATCAACAAACCGCCGTGTTTAGGGGTCGAATTGAAAAGCATAATATCAAGCCGAAGTATCATGCAAGCAGGTGTTGCCCGAGATTGGCAGGAACTGCTTTCATCATCTTTAGAAAGAGAAGACTGGCCAAATGAACTTGCCTCAATTGTCCGAAAATTATCTATCGGAGAACCAATTAATCGGGCAGACGCTCATGTCTTGTTTCAATACAGAGATCTAAACACTATCGGCAAGTTAGCCAATTTAGTTAAGAGGTCAATGTTTGGTTCAAAGGTTTTCTTTAATCACAATGTACACATAAACCAAACGAACATTTGCACCTTAGCGTGCAAATTCTGTGCTTTCAGGAGGGGAAGAAGAGCAGATGATGCTTATCAGATGGAAGTTCAAGATTACCTCGATGACCTCAATCAATATGCCGATTATGTCGATGAAGTTCATTCAGTAGGTGGATTGCATCCAGATTGGGGTATAGAGCATTATGAATTACTCTTCTCTGAGACAAAAAATAAATTTCCAAATATACACATTAAAGCATTGACTGCAGTCGAAATAAAACATATTGCCAATCTATCGAATATTTCAATTCATGAAACATTGTTGCGACTGAAAAAAGCAGGTCTCGGTTCATTGCCTGGAGGCGGTGCCGAAATTTTGGACGATGATGTAAGGAAGATTATATGCAATGGAAAAGAGTCATCTTCCGAGTACTTAGAAATTCATGGCACTGCCCATTCAATCGGCATGCCAACCAATTGCACAATGTTATTCGGGACTGTAGAATCCATCGACCAAAGAATAACTCATCTGCTAAAATTAAGAGCACAACAACATGAATCAAAGGGCTTCCAATGTTTTGTACCTTATCCGTTTTTACCAGATTCCTCAAGATTACCACAAGCGCAATTAGCTTCTGGCTCAGAAATATTACGAGTTATAGCAATATCACGAATAATCCTAACAAATATACCGCACATAAAGGCGTATAGAATGAATATCGGGGATGAATTAGCAGAATTAGCCTTAAATTTTGGAGCAGATGATATCGATGGCACCGTTCAAAAAGAGTCGATTATGCATCTAGCAGGATCGACTACACCATTGAACCATGATAAGAACAAATTGGCAAAAATTATCGAAAACGCAGGATTAATTCCGATATTGAGAAATACAATTTACACAGAGTTTGAAGAATACAAACCTCCAAAAACGATAGTCAAATCCAAACTACCAATGGCTTAGGTGAAATAATGACTTGGGAGAAGACAATTGGTAGAGTATCATTCATCAACTGTGAGCCATTGTTTTACAATATACCTGATGAATGGTCTGTTCTTTCAGCACCACCATCATGGTTAACAGGGCACCTGCTGAGAAGAGATTGCATAATAGCACCAATTCCAGCCGCAGACTATGCAAAACACAAAGATGATTTGTACTTGATACCAGATATTGCCATCTCTAGCAAAGGGGAAGTTGGCAGCGTGCTGTTATTTGGTGAAGATGACATAGAAAACATGAAAAAAATAGCCTTACCAACAGATTCGGCGACTTCTCGGGCTTTACTTCAATATCTCATTTCAAGGAAAAATTATGACATTGAGTACAAAGAAATGGGTCCAGACTTAGAATCAATGCTAGACACATGTGATGGATGTCTATTAATCGGTGACAGAGCTCTGGAGTCAGCAAAATCTAATCCAGAATTAGTAAAAATGGATTTAGGTAAAGAGTGGAAAGAAGTAAGCCAATCCCCAATGGTTTTCGGGGTATTTGCGGCTAGAAGAGACTCTGATATCAATGCAGTCAAAAATGCTTACAATGCACTCGTATCTAATCTTGAGAAATTCGAAGACTCAAAATCAATCAGATCAGATGTAATAGAATTATGTTCCAATAAAACTAATCAAAGCGTAGAGCGTCTAGAGAAATACTTCGGAGAGGTTATCAACAGGGTTGATGCTGAAGACATGAAAGGATTGAGAAAGTTTCTCAAAAATGCATGTAAAGTAGATGAGGATTTAATCCTCGCTTGGTAATTCTTCTTTCGTGAAACTGTCAAGTAAATCGTCTTGAAGTTTAGTCTCATCAATTATTTTCTCGGGATTCTTATTTTTCCTTCGTACAGGTTTTCTACGATTAGTTTTCTTAACAGTATTTTCATTTTCTGTTTTGTCGATAGATGATGACTCCAGTTGTTTTGGATCTTTATCGTCTTTCTGTACAGATTTCTTAACAGATTTTTTCTTAACTAAACTCTCTTTTGCGGCTGTCTTCACAGTTTTTCTTTTTGTCGGTTTATCAGGTTCAACTACATTCCCTACAGAAGACAATTTCTTTCGTTTCGTCTTCTTTATCTCCGGTTTTCCATTTCCACTAACATTACCAGAAGTTCTTCGTACCTTCTTTTTGGCTACATTTAACACAGGGTTGAATTCTCCATCATCGCGATTAATTTTCTTCTTTGTCGTAACTTTTGGTTCCTCGATAAATTCATCCTCATCCGCATCGTTAGTAAACGCATCAGGTAAATCTTCTTCAATGTCATAATCGTCCTCAAAATCATCTTCTTCATATGCAATTTCTTGGATTTCTGGTTGCTCATCATCTTCTAAATTAAGAGCGAATTTATCGATTCTTCTTTTGTAAAATAATCCAAGAGTGAGCAAAAATATTGTAACAAAAATTAAAACAATTGGATTTGTTATAATTTCTATTATTCCATCTAGCGTTGTCTTATCCACGATTTCTTCTTCATTAATATCGAATATAAGTGGCATACCATCGTTTCTCCATATAGGAGTTCCATCTTCTTCTATCGAATCCCCATCTATTGATACTGAAATTGGGTGGGATGGAGCTACCCACGAGATTGAGCCAGTTGTTGGCGTGGGTTGTTCTTGAATGGTTAAATTCAATGGATAAACAACATTGCTGTCAAAGGTAAATGACACAGATATTATGAAATTTATTTGCGTCACAGTATCTCCTTGTTTGATTCCTTGTAAGCCACTTTCTACAGAACAATATACTTGTGCATCACCAAGTTCTCCAGTGGAAAATTGTAATGATGACTTCCACGATGTTATTAATTCGTTTAAAACTAGGTTTGAACAGATTGAAGATTCAAACATTTTTTCCTCATTAGTACTGATGATCTGATCTGTAGCCATTGAATTCCTAGAAAGATTTCGAATATCACTAGATATCGAGCTTGGTAGTGAAATTTTATCGTGTATAGTCAAACCTGATGCTGATAAATCAATAGTAATCTTCCGNATCTTTGAGATGTCTGGGTATAATGAACAAGGTGTTCCAACAGGTGCGTCGCATCCAAAATCATCATCCCAATCATCATATATTCCATCTCCATCATCATCGACGTCATATGTATCAGGGATTTTGTCATAATCTGAGTCTACACCTGGCTGTAAATACCCCTCATAATAGATATTTTTTTGATAAATTGCTATCTCACCNGAATTCATTCCAACATATATTTTATTGAGTCTGCCAAATTGGTCGTCAATAATCTTGAAATCATATATTCTATGAAAAAATGACGTCCGGTATTCCTCTTGTAAGTTATTGAAATTTAATGATAATATTCCTTTGAATGTGTCATTTTCTACCGCTAGATGGAACATATTCCCATTCCTTGCAAAATTTAAATTGACGGCACCTTCAAATCTAACTTCACCGTTAATACTACCACCTAGGTTTCTTGAAACAACGACACCTTTGTCGCCCACCAGAATATAATCTTCCCCATCTGGAGTCCATTTACAATCGACGACACCCTCGCTATCCAAGCTGCGATAAGTATCGACTAAAGTTCCATTCTGATTCCACAATGCATACCTACCTGACTCATCTCCAGTAATCAAATATTCTCCATCACCTCTATATTCGACGCAGGTAATTTCTACGTGATGTACGCTATGTAGAGTATTTTTTATCGACATGTCAGAATTGCGTAAAATCACAACATCGCCATCTTTACCGGGAGTGGCAATAAAGTCACCAGATGGATGCCACGATATGTCTTTAGAATTATAATCAGAATACCCCTTCTTGTCTAATAATATTAATTGATTGAGATCTAAAATATTCAGAGTTTTAGGTTCTTGTACTGAATAAGCACGGTTTAATGCCAAGAATTCACCTGTTTCTGAAGCAGAAATATAGGAAACTCCGGGTATATCAAAAGTTTTCACGACTGTTTTATCATTTCTATCATATATAGTTAGAACATCATTATGAACAGCAACTATGTAGTCACTTGTAATTTCTAAATGAGTAGTCTCTGTAATATCCCCGCTAGAATTTACAGAATCTAAGTATGTCAAACCACTTGGTGTGGCAGTGACTAATCCAGAAAATAGGGGAAATAAAATTAGTAAGCAAGCTAAATTTAGACAACGCATAAAGCCGCCCCGGTCTGTCCATCACAAACCAATTTGAAAGCATGTCGGAATAAAACATTCATTGTTGCATCATCTCATGGGTATTCACACAGCGTTAAGTACTGATGTTAGGAGGTATTTTCATACAATGGTATGTGGGGTTAACATGAGTGGAGAATTAGCACGCGATGAAGACGGCAATTTGATAGTTAGAATTGGTCATTCCCCTGACCCAGATGATGCGTTTATGTTCCATGCTCTTACCACCAACGCATTCCCTACTCCTGGATATAAATTTGTACATGAACTTCAAGACATTGAGACACTTAATCATAGAGCCATGAATAAGGATTTGGAAGTATCAGCAGTTAGCATACATGCTTACCCTGAAATTTCAAATGACTACGCTTTGATGAATTGCGGAGCTTCAATGGGAGAAGGCTATGGTCCGATGATTGTAGCTAAATCCGGAGTTAGTATGGAGGATGTCAAGAAAAACCCCATTGCCGTTCCAGGGCTAAAAACCAGTGCCTATTTAGGAATTAAATTATGCTGGGGTGACCTTCAATATGAAGTCGTACCCTTTGATGAAATAATACCAAAAATACTCACAGGCGAATACCTATCGGGATTAATTATTCATGAAGGTCAATTAACCTATGTCGATCATGATTTGGATGTTTTAGTTGATTTAGGTAAGTGGTGGAATAATTTGACAGACGGATTACCAATGCCACTCGGCGGAAATGTAGTAAGAAGGGATTTAGGAGAGAAAGTGATGGAAGATATCACGAAATATACCAAAAAAAGCATAGAATTTGCTATATCTAATCCTGATGAAGCACTTGAATTTGCAAAAAAATGGGGCAGAGGAATTGATGACGCAACCAACCAAAAATTCGTCACAATGTACGTAAATGAACGTACGATAGATTACAAGAAAGAAGGAAGGGATTCAATCAGGAAGTTTATCTCTGAAGGGCAAAGGATAGGATTAATTCGAAATGACTTCGATACAAAATCAATGAAATTCATTGGCGAATAGGTGAGTTATTTGGACACTAAAAGTTCGAAGCCTGATATCTCCGAATATGGGAGTGTAGATCCAGCACCACCCTCAAAGGTTCAAAATATTGCAAAATTGGAATCAATTCTAGTAGATGAAAGTATGCGAATGTTTGAAAGAATGCGAGTAGTATTCACTTTAAGAAATATAAATTCCAGTGAATCAATCGATGCGCTAAGCAAAGGATTCAAATCCGGAAGCGCATTATTGCGGCATGAGATTGCTTACGTGATGGGGCAAATGCAGAACAACCACGCACTTCCTATTCTTGAGAATGTACTTTCTGATGAAGATGAGCACGTAATGGTAAGGCATGAAGCAGCTGAAGCATTAGGTGCAATTGGCGACATTAGAGCAAAAAATACTCTAGAAATGTATCTTGAACACAATCTGCCTGAAATCTCTGAATCATGTGAAGTCGCACTAGATTTACTCGCACATCATAACTCAGAATTAGTTTGATGCACATACACATTCAAAGACTATGTCGTTCTAGGAAGGAATGAGGCGGATATAATGCCACACGACCATATTGAACTAGCGCAAACTCCGAATGGAGAATTAGGCCCTCGATGCAAAAGTTGTGGTGTAAGGCTCACTTTTGGTGAAGCGATGGTCGTTGACCGCGATTATTATTGCTGGGAGCATTATGTTCAACTAACAGGTGCGGACACTGCAACTGTCGAAATCGTACGAGAAACCCGTTTCTGGAAAGAGTGAAGGTTCAAAGTATTCCAGCAATCCCGTAAGAATTGGGGGAACTATGTCAGGTTGGGCTAAATTTGCACATAGATTCACCCAGTATTATAGGACTGCTCCAATGTGGTCTCCACCTAGGTTGAAAAGTAGGGAATGGATGTTCATTCCATTTGGCCCTGCAAAACCTATCAGGCACAAGGGATTTTCAGATATTAATGAAGTTCGTAATTTTGTCTGTAACAGTCCATTCCACTCCTGTTTTTATTCTACTGCTTACTGGAAAAATCCACATCAACTGAAAATGGCAGATAAAGGATGGTTGGGCGCAGACCTCATTTTTGACTTGGACGGAGACCATTTGCCAGGTGTAACTGATAGGGATTTCCCTGGCATGATAGAAGTTATTCAGGAACAAGCGTGGTCGCTTTGGAATGATTTCTTAGAACCCGATTTTGGGTTTAAGCAAGAATATCTGCAGGTAACTTTTTCTGGACACAGAGGATTCCATTTACATTATAGAGATCCTAAATATTTTCATTTAGATTCAGAAGCCAGACGTGAACTAGTTAGCCATATTAGAGGAGAAGGAGTAGAGGTGACTGACGTTTTATCACGTTCAAATCAATCTAACGCAGTAGGTTGGCCAAAAAGAATCAATAACGGAATCAGTTCAATAGTTTCTAAGTTAGATGCAATATATGCTGGTGACACAAAATTACTGGCAACTATGACGAATACTTTACAAGAAATGTTAGATCGAGAGGGAATAAAAGGACTTCGTGGAAAAGCTAGCGTTGAGAAACTTTCGGAATTAATGCAAGCAGACGGGCGCAGAGAAAGAGTACTAGATGGTAGATTATCTGCTTTGAACAATCATGCATTGTTGTTTCAAAATATCTTGCGAGCAGACTCTGGTGTAGTGTTGGGGAGTGCGGGAGAAACCGATGAGGTTGTTACTATAGATACGAGAAGACAAATCAGATGGCCCGGGTCTTTACATGGAAAATGTGGATTGAGAGTAACGGAATTGCCGTTGGATAGATTAGATCCCAATTCATCTGATGCTTTCGATTGTCTCTCCGAGGGTATCGCTTTGTCACGCGAAAAAGAATATGATTTAGAAATTATAGCTGAAGATGTGGTTGCTAGATTTGATGATAGAATAATTGAGGCGACTGTAGGAGATAAGTTAACTATTCATGAAGCAGGAGCTACATTTCTAATTTTGAAAGGATGGGCTAGATTTTCTGATAAATAATTCGTAAATTATCATGTTAATCTATGACAATGTTCAAGACTAGGTTACTGTCCACCTAATATGAGGTGGATACTGTGGGGCTAGGTAAAAAGAAGAAGAAAGGTACAGAAATGCCACCACCACCAGGTATGCCATTACCTCCAATGCCGCCGCCACCAGGTATGCCACTGCCTGTAAACCCCCCTGCTCCGGCACAAGCATCTCAACCCGCACCAGCGCCAATCCCTGCACCTGCAGAGGCCAACCCAATCCCTACACAACCTCCGGCTGCTGCTGGATTGCCACTTCCAACAACACCAATTCAAGATACTCCTGAACCCGCTCCCTCGGATGAAGAAACGGGTTATTCTAGTCTTTACGCAAAGAAGAGTGGGAAACCATTGAAACAAGTTTACGGCCACATAGATCGAATAAGCCATGGGGAGATAGGCAGTCTTCTAGATAGGTATTCAGATAGATTCGGGCATGAATTAGATCGTGATATCATAGTAATGCGTAAAGTAGAACGCGAAGAAAAAGCGGCAGAGATTAGAGATTCGCCAACAGTTCAACTACTCAATCAAGAAGAAGAGGAAGAACAATTGCATGACGGGGATACTCTCGTTGAACTTCATTCACAATTAGGTATAATTGAAAGTGAGTTAAGACGTTTAAAGCCTGAATACCAGGCAGCCAAGTCCGAAGGTGACAGGGAAGTACTTCGCGAATTAAAACCAATTCTTCAAGAATTAATGTCAGAAAGAAAATTATTGAAAGGGATTATCTCTGGGGAGATAGACATAAGCGAGTTAAATTCTGACGATTCTGATGAAGAAGATGAATCTGAGGATGAATACGAAGATACACATGAAGAGGAAGTCGATTCGGATGACATATTCCTTACATTTGTAGAAATTGTTGACAACCTGTTAGGAAGCAATCTCCCCGAGGATGCAATTAACGAATTCACAGAATCAGAAGGATTTGAAATTTACAAGGAAGTTGGTTCGAGTCCCGAAAATGCCAATGAGGAACTTCGTTCTGAGTTTTTCAGAGTAGTGGACTCCTTGCTTGGAGGAATGCCGGAAGAAGCTGTAGAAGAATTCGTTCAATCTCCAGATTTCGACATATACCGTACAATTGGTGGAATGTATAACTGAGGTGATATAATGGGATTACTTGACAAAGTAGAGGGAACAAAAGAAGACAAACCTAAGCCAAAGGCTGTGGCAAAAGCAAAGCCAGTTGCAAAAGCAGTTCCTAAAGCAAAAGCAGTAGCAAAAGCAAGTCCGAAAAAAGCAGTCGCCAAGAAAGCCGCTCCAAAAGAGGCTAAAGTCAAGAAAGCTAAATCTAGAGAAATCGATCCTGATAAAATAAGACCCACTGGGTTGCCAGAAGGTTTTGAATTAGCAGGTAAGATGCCAAGATATATCGGCTGGTTGATTAACTTCGGATGGAATTTCGGTGTACTCATTGGAACTCTGTCAATATTCGTATTCGGAGATCCAGATTTAACAGTAGGATTCGTAGTTGCAGCGATTATGATACTAATGAACTGGGTAGTATTACCAATATGGTTGGGGCGAAACGTAGGAGAGTTCGTTTCCAGAACAAAATATATTAATTCATCAGGAAATAAACCATTTCCAATTCATGCGCTATTGAATAACAGTTTAGGTTTCCTATTCTTGATTGGTTTTATCTTAGTTGGAACAAACATTAGCAGGGGTGGCGACATGGTAATGGTAGGTTTGGGTTCAGTATTTATGCTGTTGTGGGTAGTGAATTTCTTTTTCAAGAAAAACTCAGACTATTCACAAGGACTTTTCGATATGGCGTTCAATGCATACCTTGTCAAGCACGTCTCAACAGGTGAAGAAACTGGATGGGCTGCTAGATTCGAAGGATTAGGTGACTTTGGAGACAAGTGGGCTTTAAAGCAAGAGCAGCGCAAAGAAAAGGCATTAAAGAAAGCTGAAGAGAAGGCTAAAGAGGAAGAATCGAAAGATGAAGAATCCGCTGATGATGCTGCACCAGAAGAAACATCCGATGAAGCCGAAGATAAAGATTAACCATATCCTGCACGAAGTGAATAGATATGGATAAGCGAGTTGTAACTTGGCGTAATCGCTCAATAATTTCACTGATTCTTATAGCGATTTTATTGCCATTTTTCAATAAATTTTTTTTAATTATATCTTTTATTTTGATTTTTATTTCGGTGAGGCAAATTCTCCTAAGAATAATATTTACAGGTCCAGGTAATCGGAAACCATCTCTAGATTCCGAACACTACCAGAAAGAAATAATCAACATTACTGGAAACGAAATTTGCTATCACCATCATTTTCAGAATAACAAATCTGATCTGGTTGTTTTCCTTCATGGATGGCAATCAAGCAGTAGCAGATTTGAAAATAGAATGAGTCTTTTTCGTGAAAGAGGATATCACACCATGATTATGGATATGCGAGGTCATGGTGAGAGTTCAGGAACATACGAATGGACTGCTGGTAAAGTAATTAATGATATCAAGGAAATCCTGGAACTATATCGTGATTCTCCTATTAATTACATTCACTTCTACGGGCATAGTTTAGGAGGTTTTGTTACACTTGGACTACAGAATGAAAGACATACAGGTTGGTGGAAANGTAAAATTCGAACAATAATACTCGAATCTCCTATGACTGGTTATTCNCCGATTTTAGAAGAAATGTCTGGCAAATTACGTATCTTAGTCCCATACATGCGAAAATTATCTTTAAACGGTTTCAACAAATTACATCCAGAAGTAGGGGGAATTAGTTGGGAAGATATCGATGTACCCAATTGGGGTATTCCCTCCTGCCCTACGCTTNTTTTGCAGTCTAAACATGATAACCGTTTAGGTAGAATACATTACGATATGTTGCTGAAAAATGATTTCTCGGTCGAATCACATTTAATTGACTCCTTGCCACATTCTGGAAATCAATNTAATGAAGAGAGAGATGAACTGATAGTTGATTGGATTGAAAATCCTAGGTACTAATCATTCTTCTTCGCTAACTATTGCTTGTTCACGAGCAAGTTCTCGCATATCCTCATGTTCATCTAACTCGTCGACGATTTCCTCACCTAAGAGAGTCTCAATTGCGTCTTCCATGGTGATTATACCAGCGGTACCTCCGAATTCATCTATAACCGCTAGAATTTGAACCTTTGTCCTCAAGAATTTATCAAGTGCTATATCTACGCTTGAATCGGNCTTAATTGTAAGNAATGGTTTCTTCAAGTCTTCTAGAACTGTATCCCATTCATCCATAGATGCTGCCATTAAAATATCAGATCTTAAAACAAATCCAGATAATGAATCGATAGATTCTTCGTATACNGGCATTCTTCCAAACCTAAGAATCTTGGTATCATCTAATACCTGCTTAATAGTCCATTTTTGGTCAAATGCTAATGTAACTGTCCTTGGTGTCATTACATCTTTTACGGGAACTTCCCTAAGAGTCAGTAAATTGTGAATAATAGTTTCTTCATCTTCATCAAGGGTCCCTTCCTCCTCTGAAATGTCTGCTAGAGCATGAAGCTCATCTCTCGTAACAGTTGCGGTTTCATCCTTTGGCAACATCCGTTTAAACATCAGTAGAGGGACAAAGAAAATAGCCATTGATTTTGTCATACCAGATAATACAANACCTGCAGGCTTTGATAATGATTTCCAATAAGCAGCACCNAGTGTCTTTGGTATAATCTCAGAGAATATTAACACAGCCAAGGTGAGGATAACCGATGCTACAGTCAAAGAAACGTTGGCAAATTGCGCTTCAACCTCTGCACCTACTCCTGCAGCACCCATAGTATGAGCAATAGTGTTCAATGTAAGGATCGCTGTTAGAGGTTTGACAGAATCGTCTTCTTTCAGTTTAGACCATCTTAAACCGTTCTTATTTCCCTCTTTTCCAATTACGCTAACATGCGAAACTGGCATTGATAGTAAAACTGCTTCTAAGAGTGAACAAAGGAATGAAACACCAAGTGCTATTGATGCATAAATAATCAGCATTGTGTAGTCTGCCATGGGGTTCAACGAACTCCTCAGCCGTTTCGGCTCATTCCAATTCAAATGCTTCCAGTTATTATGGGTTCTCCATTGGAACAATAGCATAGTTCTCATGTACTATGTCCAATTCGAGAGATATGGTGGCAATATGAAAGGAGAGCATGTCCTAATATGTGTCGCCTGGCCTTATGCTAACGGGCCCTTGCATTTAGGACACGTTGCAGGTTGTTATTTACCACCTGATATCCAGGCGCGTTTTGAAAGATCGCTAGGAAATAGGGTCTTGATGGTNTCTGGATCGGATGAACATGGCACTCCTATTACCGTAGCNGCTGAAACTCAGGGGGTCTCTCCACAGAGTATAGTCGACAAATATCACNAAATCAACAAATCAGCGTTAATTCAGTTGGGTTGTTCTTGGGAACCTAATATNGACCCTAGAGGTGTAGAATTTGGTGGTTCACTATTCAATCGGACTAGTGATTCTGAACATCACAAAATTGTTTCAGAGAATTTCTTGTCATTACTGGATGCTAACCTTTTCGAAAGAAAAGTAATGCAACAATACTACGAACTGAGGGATGATGGTGGTCGCTTCTTACCAGACAGATATGTAGAAGGAGATTGTCCAAATTGTAATGCTCCTGGAGCGAGGGGNGANCANTGTGATGAATGTGGAGTCACGTATGAAGCTAATGAGTTACTAAATCCTAAATCGAAAATGAATCCAGATGCTAAGATTGAAATTCGCGATACTGAACACCTTTTCTATAGACTCGACCTTTTCCAAGAAGCCCTAGAAAAACATGCGNAATCTCAGCAATCNGTATGGAAATCAAATGTCAAGGCTATGACAAAGCAATGGNTGGACATGGGACTTCGCCCAAGAGCCGTNACTCGTGANCTAGATTGGGGNATTAATTTACCGCTTGAAGGTGATGAATGGTCAGGCAAATGCGTTTACGTATGGTTTGAGGCAGTACAAGGATACCTTTCCTGCGCTAAAATATGGTCAAAGAAATTTGGAAAAGTCGATGATTGGGAAAAATGGTGGAAAATCGCTGAAGATGGCACAAAACCCNGACATCTGTACTTTTTAGGAAAAGATAACATACCTTTCCATACCGTTATNTGGCCATCAATTATTATGGGATTGAATTATGCATCTCGATTAACTAAATCCAATGAGCCCCCTGGACTGCCTACTATTGGGGAGTTAAATATTGAATATAATGTTCCAGCAATGGAATATCTTATGCTTGCAGGTGGACAATTTTCAAAGTCACGTAAGCATGCTGTTTGGCTACCTTCNTTCTTGAATAGATTTGATCCTGATACNTTGCGGTANTATCTNTCTATAAACATGCCAGAGAACCATGACACNGATTTTAATTGGCCAGACTTTGTNGAAAAAATTAATTCAGAATTAATTGCNGCTTANGGCAANTTTGTTCATAGAATACTGACTCTTAGTGATAGATTCCCACAAGATAGGCCATTNTCGTCNTTTGAAAATATTGAATTATGTAAGGATGAAATCGCTAAACTAGAACAGATACATGAGAATGCGACAAAGAGTTTGAAGAATCACCGGTACAAAGAGGCTCTGCGTTCAATTATGTCCGCTGCTCAATTAGGGAATCAAATGATTCAATCTGCTACTCCTTGGAAATTTTTGAAAGATTTCGATGCACAGGGAGCAAGCGAATCACTTGCAAAATTATCATTTGGTTGGAGAATTTCTAGATACCTTGCAATAATGTTCCAACCATTCTTGCCATTTAGTTCCCAGCGGCTATGGGAAAACCTCGGGGAAACTGGAAAGGTCAGCGAAGTAAAATGGTTTGAGGCTATTAATTGGGACGTTGAATACACTAAGTGTAAATCTAATGTAGTTCCTCTGTTCGAAAGGTTAGATCTAGAATCAATACTTGAACAAGAACAAGC
>PBXE01000049.1 GCA_002727485.1 Methanobacteriota archaeon
TGAGGTATTACAATGGGCATCAAATAATTCAGCGGAAAGTGAATTACTCATCGAAATGCCACTTGGAAATGTTGAAGATTCAGACGGAATTGAACGAATATTTACCCTAGTAGGCTTGAATGATTTCGATGATGGGATGCGAAAAGTGAATGTAATCGATGGTAAAGCCCCGGGTGAAAGTAATGGGATTCCTGAAGTGATGATGGATGANGGAGCAATTGAATTCTTGGGNTGGAATATNGGNGATANGCANACNGTGNCCCTCAATGGNGATGAGCANGAAGTNNTAGTTGTNGGNANTTCAAGAGGCGAAATTGCTCGAACAATGTATTTCCTGCGTGCTGAATTGAGCGATTTAACTGGAATAAATGCTACTTCAGTATACCTTCAACTACCTGATGGAGTGGAAGTGGATACTGAACTTGGCGAAGTTTCTGCTGGGATTATTGAACGTCAAGTACTGCTTGATGGAATCAATGTTTTACTCGAACAGCAAACACAAGTATTCCAAGCAATAATGTATCTTGGACTTTTATTCACCATTGCTGTAATGCTTAATACTATGATCATGAATGTCGCTGAAAGGGATTTCGAATTGGCGACATTACGCGTATTAGGAGCCTCTACCAAGCGACTAGGTTCAATGCTNCTGTTTGAAAGTCTNCTAATTGGGACAATTGGNGGAATTGTNGGNGTNCTTTTCGCTTATGGAGGNGCNGTTGGNNTAGCGGCTTCTTTTTCGTCTTGGCAATTNTATGTNCCGATAGTNATTGTNCCAAGTGTTGCNTTCCAACTGATGAGTGGNGTNATNATTATNGCNNTAGCAATGACNCCAATNGGNATTTGGCGTCTNNGAAAAATGGATTTGGTTGAGAAAGTAAAAGACCTCTCTCAGTAAATTTCATTCTTAACATACCGATAAATTTGTCAATTAATATAGCGAACTCTTGATGAGCCTTCTATCAATGGAGGTTCATGGTTGAAATGCCAGATGTAGGAGTCAAGGTCCTACTCGAGGTTGAAAGCCATAATGGAATTGCCAANTTTGAAGGAATCGTTCTTCATCCTGCTGCAAAGGGGCACATAACACTAAAATTAGCAAATGGATATAACGCAAGTTACCCTATAAATGATATTTCTTCACTTGAAGTTATAGAACAAAACAATAAACAAGATGAAATTTTATCTTCNACAGAAATGGAATTTGATGAAAATTTACCGAGAGTTAGAATTCTTCATACTGGAGGTACAATCGCTTCTAAAGTAGACTACAAAACCGGAGCAGTTGTTGCTAGATTTGAACCTCATGAGTTAGTTGCAAGTATCCCTGAATTAGCAAAAATTGCTAATATTGAAGCAGAAAAACTCGGCAACATGTTTAGCGATGATATTAGATGCCAACATTGGAATAAGATGATNGATGCTACCAANAAGGCATTCAATGATGGATGCGACGGAGTNGTAATCACTCATGGAACAGATACTCTTCACATCACCTCTGCTGCAATGAATTTCGCATGGGCTGGAAAAGGTACANCACCTCCAGGTCCAATAGCATTAGTTGGTTCACAACGTTCCTCTGACAGAGGATCATCTGATGCCGCCGAGAATCTAATCGCTGCAGTCTATTGGGCTGCTAATGCGCCTAAACCATGTGGAATTGCAGGAGATAGTGCAGTACTTGTAATGCATGCTAGTTCTGACGACGGAAGTTGTTCAATACATCCTGGAACAGGAGTTAGGAAATTGCACACAACCAGAAGAGATGCTTTCCAACCGGTTAATAGCCAACCATTAGCTAAAATAAATGATATCTCGAGTGAGATCACGATTGAATTATCCAGCAACTATANCAAAATGCTCGAAGAAAACACCAGAGAAATAACAAAATCTCCTACTCATTATTCACCTATGATTCGAATTGTTCAATTCATAGCAGGACCATGGTTTCATGAAGAAGAAATTGAAGCAATTATTCTAACNTCTCCACAAGCGATTATTATCCACGGCACTGGTCTTGGCCATTTACCAATTGATGACCCNGAGAAAGATGCCCCGGAAAATACTAAGGTTTGGCGCGCNCTNACTAGATGCGTTAACAGAAATATTCCGGTAATAATTACTAGCCAATGCATCCATGGCCCGATAGATATGAATGTATACTCTAAGGGTAGAAAACAGATTGAAATGGGTATTTTGGGTCATGGAAGTGTTTCTTCACCTGACACAGTTTCAGTAAAAACNCACTGGGCATTATCCAATGATGTAGAAATTTCAGCAGCCATGGAATCTAATTTATGTGGAGAAAATAATATTTCNTTGATGGAGTAGAGGTGTATATATGTCAGGAAACCAGCACCGACTCGAAGAATTGAGGCATTATCGTGAAATGGCAAGAGTGGGCGGCGGCCTGAAGAAACAAGAAGCGATACGTATGACTGGTAGAGGAACTGCNAGAGATAGAATCTCNATGCTTCTAGATGAGGAGTCATTTATTGAAATTGATTCTTTTGTCACTCACCGAACAGTCGACCACTCTATGTTCCTTCACCAAACACTCGGCGACGGCGTTGTAGCAGGACATGGGACAATCGATGGACGNAGAGTNTATTGCTTCGCTCAAGACTTTAGNGTTCACGGGGGNAGTATGGGCGAAGTTCATGCCAAAAAAATCGCTAAGATTGTGGAGATGGCAGAACGAGCAAAAGCCCCTATTATTGGAATGTGGGATGGTGGAGGCCAACGAGCACATGATGGAGTTTCGGGGCTGGCTGGTACCGGTGAATTATTGGATAGATTGGNTCAGTGTAGCGGAAGAGTTCCTTTAATCAGTCTAGTTTTAGGACCTGTAGTAGGAGTGTCTGCTCTTGCCGCTAGTCTTGCTGACTTTACCATATTAGGTGAAGACCATGGCCAATTATTCCTATCTTCGCCTCTAGAGACGCCTGAAGTAATTGAAGGTGAAATAGATGCTGCTGGACTTGGAGGTGCAAATCTACATGCATCAAGGTCCGGTATTGCATGCTTAATTGCGGATGATGATGAGGATGCTTGTGAACTTGCAGGTGAGATTCTAAGTTTCTTACCCGACCATAATATGGCNGATCCGCCAATTGTAGCAACCGATGATTCAATTGAACGCTTGAATGAAGAACTTGAAACATTGGTACCAGACAATCCGAATAGACCATATGACATGGTCAAAGTGGTAGAAGAAATTGTTGACGATGGGATTTTTCTTGAGTTATTTGAATCCTATGCAGATAACATTATCATTGGATTTGCTAGATTAAATGGTCAAAGTATAGGCGTAGTTGGAAATCAACCAAAAGTATTAGCAGGGTGTCTTGATATTGATGCATCGATAAAAGCTGCTCGCTTTATCAGAACCTGTGATGCTTTCAACATCCCTTTGGTGACTTTTGAAGACGTTCCAGGATTCTTGCCAGGTGTTGTTCAAGAATGGGGCGGGATAATAAGGCACGGCGCTAAACTACTATTTGCCTATGCAGAAGCAACCGTTCCAAAACTTACTTTGGTAACTAGAAAAGCGTACGGCGGAGCATATTTAGCGATGTCATGTAAACATCTTCGCAGCGATTATAATATCGCTTGGCCAACAGCAGAATTGGCGGTTATGGGTGCTGAAGGTGCTGTCAATATTATTCACCGAAGAGAAATAAATGCAGTTGAGGAATCAGAAAAAGAAAATGTTCGACTCAAATTAGTTGATGAGTATAAAGCCAAATTTGGGGACCCTTATGTTGCTGCTAAAAATGGCTGGCTAGATGATGTCATAGAGCCCAATGAAAGTAGATTAAGACTATGTCGCGCATTAAACATTCTTCGCTCTAAACGTGAGTGGAGCCCGCCAAAGAAACATGGAAATATTCCACTTTGAAATTATTTCTTTTGCTGAATCCTTGAAAGTAAGCCTGTNGGACTTAAATCAACATCCAATTCTTGTTCAACTACGCTAATTTCTTGTTCGCTATTCATATCGACCATAACTGTAGTAGAATCACTTGCTCTACGTATGAAAATTAATAAAACCAATATCAGTAATACCAAAATTGCAATTATTCCAATGATAACTTGAGAAGATAATTCATCTGAAGATGATTGGTCTTCTTCTGTTTCTACCACAGGAATTGTTTGATTGTATAGTATGTTTGTATAAACTGCAAATTCTGAAGAAAATTGTGAATCTTCAATAGAAACTCTAAGAGTAACATTATCATCATGGTCTTCTGGTAATTCAAGCAAAATTACACACTGAAACTTTCCGTCATCTTGAAGGATACAATTATTGGTAAAATTGTCGAGTAATTCACCATCTGCAATCAATCTAGGATTCGGACTCTCCTGATCGCCATCAGCATCAAAAACGCTCCATTGAACACTTACAGCAGTATTACTATCAGTGAATGGCATTGGAGTTTCTACATTCAACACGGGCGCGTCCGGTATTGGAGTTATATTAACTGAAAGAGGGTAAGAAAATTCAGAATTACCATCCGAAACATTGAGCCAGTGTAATTGATTCAATCCATTCACATCATTCGATGGAGAAATAATTAATTCTTGACCAGAAATAGTTACCGAAAGTGATGAGTCAGTAATAATTGGATTCGTACTCCATTGCAACTGATCTCCATCAATATCATATGCAAAATCAACTAAATTGAGATATGCAACCTCATCTTCATTTACATCAATTTCCCACATACTCTGATTAGCAATAACTGGGTCATCTACCGCAGAGACTTGAATTGGAATATCTACATCTACAGCTTCACTGGCNCCATCTGTAACCATNACATGTAAAACAGTNGCACCATTCTTATTCAACAGAGGTGTNAGTTCTAAAATCCCATTGGAATATGAAAATCCTATTGGCCCAGCCTCTCCATTTGTTTGATCATTTATGGTTGCAAATAATGGCTCACCTTCAGGGTCATAGGCATATTGAGAAATATTAACAAATATCGAAGGTCCGTCTTCAATAAGGTTCTGCATTGAAACATCACCAGTAAGAACTACAGGGTCGTTGTAAGGTACAACATAAATCTCTAATGTAACTTGATTTTCATCAATTACTCCTTGACCTCCAGACCTAACTGTGACATTCACTTCTGCTCCACCAGTGAATTCTCCTTGAACGTCATGAGAAACCGTTATTCCTCTTCCGTCTGAATCAACTATAACAGAGAAATTATCGATATTTCCTCCACTGATAAATGCATCAACAACAAATATCTCTTGNCCGTCAGGNTCCATTGCGATTAAATTGGATTGAAGGTTGACAGAACCCCTTTCAGGAACTAGAACATCAGGTAAAGGAGTCATAAAGACTAGTGGTGTATTAGTTCTAGTGAATTCAAATTCATAAGTAGAAGGTGCGCCTTCAACATAAATTCTGATAAATGCAATATGTTCACCTGGCTCAAGACTCTCTACCTGAAAATTACAGATTGCAGTTCCGTTTTCATTTATAATTCCATTAAACTGTTCTACTCCGTTGAAGCCACACTTCGTCTCAATTTGCCATGATGAAGGTATTTGGGAATATGTTTGACCATCTCTAAGAGTCCAGTTACTCGAGATATTAAATGAATCATAAGTGCTGAATTGGGTAGTATTTTCAGGTTCAGTCGTTGTGTTTTGTAGTAAAATAAAATGGCCTGCATCAAGATTTTCATCAAAGTATGCATTTTGGTCACTAGCATTGTTGACATCATCAATTCTGTTGAAAGCATCTCTAAAGTATGAATGATCACCCCTCAGCATTACGTCAAAATAATGATTTAAGTGTGAGCCAGCAAAGTCAATTTGCTCTTGTCTAGAAATAGATGCATCACCATCACCTCTGTCATCGCCAAAAAGGAATCCATCATCTGTTTCGTCTTGGAATTGATAATGATTGCCCCCTAATACATGCATCCACTGCCAACCAATATATTGGGTTCCATTGACAAAAGGAAGATTGTCCCCTCTAGTTGCTATTTCATCAATCGTACCGGTGATAAAAAGAGCAGAGGCTGGCCATGCTGGCTGAATCGTCCAGTCAGAAGGGCGTAATGTGTCCCAATCATAACCTGATTCCCAGCCCGAAAAGTCAGTTCCAAGTCCAAACAAGGCCCTGGGTGGTTGAGTTGAATTAGACAGAGAGGAATGCTGCCAGAATGGATAAACCGAGTATGCTGCTGCTGCACCAGTTCCGTGACCACCTATTCCCCAATGGTTCANATCTATTTGACCAAAACTACCTTGAACATAATTATTTGAATTATTATTTTCTTGCATAAATAATGTAATTTGCTCAAGTAAGCCAAGATGTAATTGGATTTTTGCCGAATCACTTTCTTCAATACCATCGGTAACTACTACAATATTCCCTTTTTTTACCAATGCTTCTGCTAGAAGCATATAATCTGAAATTTCTTCGTCAATATCGCCGAATAATACAATCCAAGGAAAAGGGCCATTGCCAGCCATATCTTTAGATTCGCCTGAATTCATTGCAGGATATATCATTCTGACAGAGGTTTCGGAATTGATGTTATTATCNTCCCANNCTACGGGAAAATCTACTCCNGTGTGGACCGATTGGAAATTTTGATCTTCACTAGGTTGTTGAGCACCAACTTGACTAGGAATTGAGGTAAAAATGAACAGTAGACATACTGCGATAACGCTCATAGATTTAGAATTAGAACCTATTTGCACAAGTAACCCTCTAATGATATCATATTTTGAAGTTAGGCCCTTATGTATAAGACGCTAATACAGTTTCAGCATGGACTAGTTTGGTCATCAAAAGCGATATTGATGGCAATAAATCAATATGCTGAGGCGCCCATAACTGTCTCCAACACTCCAAATGTTGTGCNACCAACATCCATCTACCGTCNTATTCCTGCTCTAATAAATCCATACAACGTTTATCGACATCTCCATCCATCGACTTATATCTTGGAGATAAAATCAAACCTTTGCCATGAAGTTCATNCGGAATCTCATCACTATCGAAATTNATCAGTAAATCATAATCTTTGCTTTCAGTGATTGATTCGCTCCAAGGACCTTCCATCATTTCTCTTCTACCATCAACCAAAATTACCTTACCACCACATTTGGTCCAAGCATAGGCTGTTGAACGGGCTGCACTTCCTCCTCCAATAAGACATAATACAGCACCAGAAGTCACATCAATGCCGAAATATTCAGCACATCTTACAACTCCACATCCATCCACATTTGAAGACCACCAACCGTGCCCGTCCCATCTAAGAACATTGACAGATTCAATTTTAGAGGATTGATTGAAATCCATAACTGCTTGACTCGTCAACTGATGTTTCAGTGGTGTTGTCAAATTAATCCAAACCTCTTCTGAAAAGGACTTCTTTGGCAATTTAGTAGCTTTATGCAGTGGGAACTTCGCTCGATTGATATCATCATTCATATCAATGAAGTTTTCATTTTCAACTTTTATTTCCTCTGTAATCTCTANAGCTTTCTGTATCAATGCACGGTTCCTGAATTTGCCAAATGGCGAATTAGTATAATCCCAATTGATTGGTTGAGGGATAGTTTTTGCATAACCCCATGCCAAAGCATCCTGAATTGAATCAGCCTCGATTAAATTCAAACTTTTTATCGTGAAGTCTGTTCCGACTCCTTTTTGTTGTTCAAGATGCTGAGCAACGATGGATACTAATAATGGCGAAATTGAATGAGAAACAGGGTTTCCTGCCACCCCATAATATACATCCGCCATATAAACTCCAAACCTCAAATGTTTTTGAATCAAACCATTGTAAAAAACAAATGACAGATAGGTTTGAAAAAGAAGCCATTCATGGCCTACACATGGAGTCGAAGAACTTCTTTAGCAACCAACATCGAGGCAAAGGCGTAATTGCTGGCTTAACTGGACTTCTTGGTCTATATTTTTCTGCTGCCATGTGGGTTGAATTTAATGATGCTCTAGGTGGATTATTGGGGCCAAGTNTGGGCGTTGTAATCGGTACAATTGTATTTCTTTTGTATCAATCTAAGAAAAATGAACGTGAGTTTTCCCAAGGTAGTAATTACACAACATCAGAAAGTACTTCCATGTACAGAGATGTTAATGGTAGAATGCAGCAAGTGGAATCAGATGTCGAAGCAGGAAGAAATCCAGTATTTTTCATCGCAGCGCTGTACGGTGCAATTATTCTAATCAGCGAAATTGCTTGGTCGGATTTATTCTAACTGGTGATACCTAGTGGATTTTTTTGATCTATTTCGTCTAAAACAAAAAGCTCTAGATGGGGATGATGAATCTAGAGATGACCCAAAAACAGTTTTTTTGATGATTTTTGAAAAAGTTTCAATCCTGTTCATCTTACTAATTATACTAGCTATCGCCGTTGCTCTAGAATTACCTTCTTGGGGGGTTGCTTTAGTGGTTGGGCTTTCAGTTGGGCCTGTTGTTTATGGCCATTATTACTTCATTTACATAAGGCCGGTATTAAAACAACAGGAAGGTTCATCAGTACGTGAAGGTTGAGATAGGTAAGTGATACTATGGGTTTGTTTGGAGATCTTCTAGATTTTATTGGTCTTGGCGGCATTACTGGAATAGACATTCTNTTTGCAGTTATGGCNATANTNGGAACNNTTCTNTTCTTNATNTANTTCCTTCTNGTTATGNTCTTTGGGTTTGCAGACGANATNCTTCCTTTCGATATGGANATGAGTGCTGATGGTATNTTCCACTTGTTTACCATCCAAGGAATTTTGAGTTTCATGATGATGTTTGGAATNTTCGGNCTTGCAATGACACAAGCTGACCAACACTCTCTGATAGCAATCATTGTAGGAGTTATCGCTGGTNCNNTTTCGATGTATATAGTTGGAAAAATTTTCCANATGATGAAGGGTCTTGAAATGGATAATACAATCAAGTATTCTGAAGCAATAGGNGCCAAGGGNACTGTATACCGTACAATCAATGCNGGTGAGCATGGACAAGTCCAAGTTGAATATCAAGGTGCNTTAAGAACATCAGATGCAGTCGCACAAGATGACAAACTAACTATTCAAACAGGTAAATTCATCAAAGTTATCGATGCAATTGGAGAAACTCTAATTGTCGAACCACTAGATATTTCATCCAATTCTGAAGAATAATTCTGATGATTTTGATTTACCATGGCGGGTCAAGCCTCATAAAGTAGTTCTCTGTCCTCTAAGCATGGCCCTAGCGGAAAGTCTAGTTGTAATTGGTATTGCATTATTTGCATTAGTAGTTTTATTGACAATTTATTTAGCAACAAGCAGATATAAATTAGCCCCATCTGATAAGATTCTAGTTGTATATGGTAACGTCAAACAAGGTGGCGCTGCCGCTTGTTACCACGGTGGTGGTAAGATTGTTTGGCCACTAATCCAGCACTACGCATATTTAGATCTAAAACCAATGACAATCAGCATTAATCTAGAACACGCTCTATCACAACAAAATATCCGTATTAACGTTCCTTCAACGTTCACAATTGGTATTTCTACTGCTCCTTCGATTATGTCAAATGCTGCAGAGCGTTTGCTCGGACTACCAACGCCGCAAATTGAAGATATGGCAAAAGAAATCATCTTCGGTCAACTACGTTTGACTGTTGCGTCTCTAACAATTGAGCAAATCAACCAGGACAGAGAGGCTTTCCTTAGAATGGTATCAAACAATGTCGATACTGAATTACACAAGATTGGTCTTTACCTAATCAACGTAAACATCACAGATATTACTGATGAGGCTGATTATATCAAGTCCATTGGTGCAAAAGCTGCTGCTGTCGCTATTGCAGATGCTACTGTTGACAGAGCAGAAGCTGCTCGTGATGGTGCTGTTGGTAAGGCTGCTGCAGACCGTGCTAGAGAAATCGAAGTTGCAAATAACGAGGCTGAATCTGACAAAGGTCAGAAAGCGGCTGAAGCCGGAAGACGTGTTTTCGTTCAACAACAAGAAGCTCTTGCTGTAGAAGGTGAGAACCAATCCCGCGCATCTATTGCTGAATACAATGCTGACTTAGCTGAGAAAGAAGCTGAAGCACTAAGACGTGCTGAAGTTGCTCGACGTAATGCTCAAGCNGAGATTGAGAANGCTCAATATGAGTTTGAAGGTCAAAGACTACGTGCTGAAGAAATCGCTCGTGAAGAAGTTTCTAAGCAACAAATCGAAATTGCTGCTGAGGCTGAGGCTGAGCGTCAAAGAAGAATCGCAAAGGGTGAAGCAGATGCCATTCTCGCAAGATATAACGCTGAGGCTGAAGGTACAAGAGCTGTTCTAGAAGCAAAGGCATCCGGTTATCAATCTCTAGTAAAGAGTGCTGGTGGAGATCCAAAGGCTGCTGCTACTCTTCTAATGGTCGAGAAGATCGAAGAATTAGTTGCTCGCCAAACTGAAGCAATCGCTAACCTGAAGATTGACAAGATTACTGTTTGGGATTCTGGAAACGGTGGAGAAGGTGGAAGTACCGCTAACTTCGTCTCGTCCCTAATCAAGTCTCTACCACCTGTTCATGATGTTGCCAAGATGGCTGGCGTCGACTTGCCAGACTATCTAGGAAGCATGAGCGAAGACGAGAACTGATTGCTATCTTGGCAACTTTCCAAAGGTTGTCTAATCGCTGGTTTAGACTAGGATTCAACCGTGAGTTTCAAAGCCTTAACGAGTTGCAAGCATTNCATGGCTAGTGACTTAGAGATTGCAAATGCTGCTACTTTAGAGCCAATTGAAGCGATTGCGTGGAAGTTGGGNATATCTTCTACNGAACTNATGCCNATGGGNCGAGGNGTNGCNAAGATNACCTGGGANGCNNTNAAGCAGAGNTTTNCAAANCCTCAAGGAAGCTTAGTTTTAGTNACATCAGTCAANCCTACTCCATTTGGAGAAGGAAAAACCGTCACAACCATCGGATTAACTCAAGCACTGTGTAGAATAGGTCAATCAGCCACCTGTGTAATTAGAGAGCCATCNATGGGCCCAGTATTTGGCATCAAAGGTGGAGCAGCAGGTGGAGGTCATTCACAAGTACTACCAATGGAAGAAATCAATCTCCATTTTACTGGAGATTTGCATGCTGTTACATCTGCTCACAATCTTTTATCTGCATTGATTGATAATCACATCAAACATGGAAACACCAGTAAATTAGACCCAACCAAAATTGATTGGCCACGAGTCATGGACATGAATGACCGTTCCTTACGAGATATTGTCATTGGAATGGGAGGTCCGGCAAATGGACATTTGAGACAAGATCGTTTCGATATTACTGCTGCCAGTGAAGTAATGGCAATCTTAGTTCTAGCCTCAGATTATAGTGATNTAAGACACCGCCTAGGAGAAATTGTAGTTGGNCAATCCATNGAAGGTTATCCCGTCAAGGCCAAAGAAATAGGCGCTCAAGGTGCAATGTCACTATTGCTTAGAAATGCATTCTTACCAAATTTAGTTCAAACATTGGAAGGAAATCCTGCCTTCATCCATGGCGGTCCTTTCGCAAATATCGCTCATGGTAATTCTAGCATTATTGCTGATAAATTGGCACTGGGAGCAGCAGACATCGTTGTCACAGAAGCAGGTTTTGGTTCGGACATGGGTGCTGAAAAATTCATGCATATCAAAGCAGCAACATCTGGCAAAGCGCCTGACTGCGTTGTAATGAATGTAACAATTAGATCGATGAAATTGCATGGTGGAGCATTTGGAAGCCGTGGAGGATACCGCCCCAGTAAGGAAGAACTTGAATCTGAGAATGTTGAAGCAGTAAAGGCAGGTGCAATGACAAATCTTGACAGACACATCAAAAACATGACTGCATTTGGAGTTCCAGTAATTGTTTCAATCAATAAGTTCGCATCAGATACCGACAATGAAATTTTAGCATTGAAAGATGCTGCACATGCTAGTGGAGCAAACTCTGTGACCATTACAGAAGTACACGCCAAAGGTGGAGAAGGTGGAGAAGATTTGGCAAAGGCAGTAGTAAAATCTGTTCAAGACCATGTTGCTGCAGGAAGACCATTCACCCCATTATTTGTCAATGATGCTCCAATTTTAGATAAGATTGAATCGATTGCAACTAGGATGTATAAAGCCAAAGACGTTTATCTTGAAGCAAAAGCCAAAAAACAATTGGAGCAGATTAATTCTTGGGGATATGGACAACTACCGGTATGTATGGCAAAGACGCAATACTCTTTCTCCCATGATGCGGGTAAATTAGGTGCACCAAGTGGATTCACTTTACCAGTCAGAGAATTTAGATTGAATGCAGGAGCAGGTTTTATTGTTGCAATATTAGGCAACATGATGACAATGCCAGGATTACCAGTCCGTCCTGCAGCCATGGACATGGACATGGATGACGATGGACAACAGACCGGTGTATTCGGGTGAACTGAATGAAAGTACTGAAACGCGAGCCAATGTTGTGGCGACTACGCGTAGAAACCGAAGATGACTTGTGGACTCTTGCGCGATTAGCCCGCAAAGGTATGGATCTAGCTATGCTTGGAGAGCGAAGAGACCAAACTACCGGTGGAGAAGAGGGAGGAAGAGCCAAGGCCGCAGAGAGGAAAAAAATGTGGATTCGTCTTTCCATTGAGTCTACGGAATACCAATCATATAGTGAAATGTTGAGAGTGCATGGAATTATTAGTCAAGCTCAGATAGATATTGGAAGTCACCATACACACAATGTAATGGTAACTGATGAGATCGAATTGACTTGTAATACTCCATTTTTATCCACAGATTCCGCTTTGTTAAAGCAAGCAATAGATGCCTCAAATCAAGTTCAAGTNGCCTTAGCAGTTGTTGAAAATGACGAAGTAATTTTATTCTATGTCACAGCAAGAGGACTCAAAGAATCATCAACTTGGACTATGAGAGGAGGGGGNAAAAGAGTTGATGTCAAGTCCTCAAGCGGTGTAGCGGCGAACTTTAGAGCCAAGGTTATTTATGAGATTACTGAATCAATTGGTGAACAAACCCCACTGATTCTTTGTGGCCCTGGNCATGCTAGAGATATTCTACTAAATGAATTNAAATCCGCNGGCCAAACAAGATTCATGACTTCAATCTCCACCTCAATGTCTGGNCGTTCAGGNGCCAATGAGGTCCTAAGAGAAGGTTTAGCAGGTTCTCTTCTAGAACAGTATGCAATTACAAAGGAAATCGAATTATTGGAAGAAGCTTGGACGCGTCTGTCAACTAAAGGAGCAGTTGCTTATGGAAAGCAAGAACTATTGCAGGCATTGGAAGAAGGCGCTATTGAGACTGCACTAATTACAGCTGATTTACTAAGGGATGAAAGTGAAAAAATTGGTGATATGTCTTGGTTGAAATGGGCTGAGGGGCTAGAAGCTATCGGGGCCGAATTGGTTCAATGCTCAACTGACCATGATTCTGGTCAGCAGTTATTAGGGATGGGCGGAGCGATTGCTCTATTACGATATAGGATGTGAGGGCATGAAAATCATTCGATTCTCAGAACTTAATGATAATCCTCGACAACATTTATCTGGAGCGAGATGGTTAATTTTGCATCACAGTGAAATTGAAAAGGCGACATCGATTTTAATGTTCACAGAACTCGATGGAATTCTTGTCGCTGTTGACCATCGAGGCAAGGATATAGANGATGGTTTATGGCAAAGAGCAGTTCATTTAATGCTGGTTGATTTAAATCCAGATTTAGCAGATGAAATTCAAAAAAGGTCTGGCATAACTAAAGTGATTCATGACCCTCAAAACGATATACTGCTCCATTGTTGGTGAATGGTGGGTCTGGAGGGAATCGAACCCTCGATCAACGCCGTGTAAAGGCGGTGTCATAACCGCTAGACCACAGACCCAGCCACCCCTGTGAGAACCCATTATTGAAACCAACGCCCGAGGGTTAAACTCAAAACCAAGCGACAATACGCATAATTGTATGGATGAGGATATCCANGCGGCAGCGGCTCGTCTAGTTAGGCGACTTAAGGAAGGCGGCCACTCTATCACAGTTGCTGAGTCATGTACTGGTGGATTACTAACCAGTGCTTTTACCGATATTGCTGGAGCAAGTAATTGGTTCAATCAATCATGGATTACCTATTCAAATGAAGCAAAAGTCAAGGAACTTCGTGTTGAAGAAGAAACTCTAAACAAGAAAGGTGCAGTTTCAGCGGAAGTCGCTATTCAAATGGCTAAAGGTGCATTAGAAAATGCAAATGCAGATATTGCTATTTCAATTACTGGAATCGCTGGACCTGCAAGTGATGATACCAAAAAGGAAGTTGGTACTGTTTATGTTGGAATNGCATCCAATACTTGGGCTAATGCGGAGTCAACTAGAATAGGGGGCAATCGAGCTGAAAATAAAATTGGTTTCGTCCATTTTGCACTACTAACCGCTATTGATTGCTGGGACGAAGCAATGGCTAAAGCTGAGGCTAACCGTAAGAAACTAGAACAATTAGCAGCAGAGGCTGAAAGAAATAGATTAAAATTCGAAGTTGAGCGTGCGAAAAGAGAAGCCGCTGCTAAACAATCAGCACCGTGGCAAGACGAATCCTGGAGTGAAAAATCAGTTTCAGAAACCGATGATGAATCTATTGGAAGCNAAGTTGAATGGGAATAATTTGAATTTTCAACCGGTGTGCTTTTGGACGGGTTGCGGTACCTCTGTACATGGCTGCGACGGCTGAAGATATAATCCGCCTGTTGCGTCAACGTAAAATCCTTGCAAGTAATTCAATTCAAGAATTATTGCAAAACCACAGCGACCCCGCTGCATTACTAGATCTTGGACCTGAAATTGATTTTCACAGAGGTGTACTAAATGAGGAAAGGCTAGGTTTGCTACAATCATTATTTGACAGAGGTAGTAAACAAACTAGTAATTCAACAAAAACAAATATCGAAACTCCTCCTAGTGATTTAGGAAGAATAATTGCTCCAATATCAAATCCAGAGCCAATCGATATTCACTTTAGAAATAATCTTCCTGACTGGAAAGAAAGCGACTTTAGTGAAATCGCAAACGATGCGCCAAGTGATATTTTGGTTCATTATGATATTACTGGGAAGAGTATTACTGAAGGAAAAATGGGTGACATTAATGCTTGTTTTAACGACAGGTTGGCACAAATAAGAAAGATGATTGTAAAAAACTCTAAATTACCAAGAAAGTATTCTGAAGTTGCTAGATTACAACGTGAATCAAGTCGCTACCANGGATATGAAAATATGGCTGTAGCAATAGGTTTAGTTAANGAACCAAGATACACNAAGAATGGTCATCTAATGTGGAACTTGGAGGATGAAACAGGAGANATGACTTGTATACTCACCAAAAAGCGAGGCGATGACAGAGATAAAGCCCAAGAACAGATAATAGAGGCAGGATTGATGCCTGATGATGTAATTGGGGTATCTGGAAACTTTAGTCAAACTGGAGATCTGTTNTATGTTGACGACTTGCACTTCCCNATGGAAAACCGTCACACTAAGGTCTCCTCTGAACATGGAGTTAGTGTTGCTTTCTTATCNGACATCCATGTAGGTTCCAAGACTTTTCTCGAAGCACAATGGCATAAAATGGTTAGATGGTTCAATACTGACCCACTTGCTAAAACTATCAAATATCTAATTTTATCAGGTGACTGTGTTGATGGTGTTGGAATTTACCCTGGACAGGACAAAGAATTAGCCATACCAGANCTTTTCGCACAATACTCTGAATTTGCAAGATTACTCGAATTATTACCNGATTGGGTAGAATGCATAATGTTGCCAGGAAACCATGATGCTGTTAGGCCTGCAGAGCCACAACCTACATTTGAGAAAGATATTCAACAAGATTACAATACAACTACATTTGTCGGTAATCCTTGTGACTTCTCACTAAATGGTGTGCGTTTATTATCCTATCACGGGAAATCAATAGATGATTTTGTAGCGGGATTGAGAACTGTAACATATGCCGATCCTGTTGAGGCAATGCGAGAAATGCTGAGAAGACGCCATTTAGCCCCCCAATGGGGAGGAAAAACTCCTCTTTCTCCAGAACCTGAAGATGGGTTAGTGATAAGGGAAGTTCCAGACATCTTTGTTACTGGACACGTTCACGGTCATGCATGTGTTGATTTCAAAGGAACAACACTGATTTGTTCAAGCACATGGCAAGATCAAACATCCTACCAAAGAATGCTAGGATTCCAACCTAAACCTTGTATGTTAACAATTGTTAACCTAAAGAGTCATGCAACAACTGCAATACCATTCGCATGATTAGTTAAGCCCAAGATATGGTTTTAGCAACATCAAATCCTTTTCATTAATTATTGGCACACCGGCGTTCTCGAATGCAATTATAGAAGATTCTCTACTTGGATTGAAGCCAATAAATCGGCTTCCATCAACAACCATGGATAAATCCATTTCTGAGTCTCCAACAGACACGCAGTCTTCTGGTGAGAAATTATGCATCGACATCAATTTTCTAATCACTACATCTTTTTTACTTGCGTGTAGGCGACATATTCCTTCATCTGAAAGCGTTTCATCATCATTGAATTTGAAGCCATTAGCTATCCAATCATCAACTTTTAACATAGAAGCAATCGATGAGACGAATATATCTACTCCAGCACTGACTATAGCGACAAAGACGCCATTATCCTTTAACTCAGCAACTAGTTCCCTTGCTCCTTTCATCAATTTGACACCAGAATATGCTCTAAACAAAACATCTCTATGTATTGGATCTTGCTTATCCTTCCACATTCGTATGTCTGAACTCATAAATTCGACATCGGTCAATTCACCTTTGATGAATCTCGTTAAGTTCACTGAATTATCTGTTCCAAAGTGATCATGTAGAGTTTTCCACGAACTCACAGAGTCAACTAAAACACCGTCACAATCGAAGATAACACACTTAACCTCGCTACCTGAGAACTGTCCCATACTCTCTGCTCGATGTCAATGATGAAAAAGCCTCGTTTTCGAAACCAATCAACAATTCATCAAACAATCAGTCATCCAAACACTAGCACAGCTAAGACAAAAGGCACTGAGGAGGGTTTTACCCCTCCCCAATGCTTTGTTTCACTTTGTATGTATCAAACACTTCAGGCAGGTTGATCCCAAGCAAGTCCTGTGAACTTAACCAACAGAGCACCATCACCAACAGGTGGTGAATAGGTAACTGTCACAGTCACACCAACTAGAGCATGTCCATCGATATGAGTCTTGACGAATATATCATCGCCAGAACCGAACGAGGAAACTGTCTCACTTCCTTCTTCACCAGTGACATCACCAAAGGTTACTAGTGAATCACTGTTGAATGGCGAGAAACCATATACCTGGTCTGTTGAAGCAAGATTAATTTCTTCGCTAGCAGAATCACCATTAGCATCAGTATATGTTACTTCAACAAAGACAGCTTGTGTTGCAAGAGCGGTTTGTGATTGTCCGACAGTAAACTTCCAGTGGTCTGTATCGAGATTACCAGTATCTACATTTTCAGCAGTAAAGGTAACTCTTGGTACACCCTTGGTGTCAACATCAGCAAGTTGTGCAGCCCAAACATAGACAACACCAGACAGAACAACAGTGATCGCTACCATCAAGATAGTAGCGATAACTGGGCTCACAGCAGATTCATCGTCAGACATTTCTTCTTCGAATGATTCTTCATCGTCTTCTCTGCGGCTTGCGAAAACCAAGGCGCTAACGAACAGACCTGTTAGACAGACTGCAATCAAACTCGGAGTGAATGACGGTACTGATAGAGCACCGATTGTTCCGACAACTACTGGTAGTGCTTGTCCTGTGTTTTGCCATTGTTGTGCTGCGAATCCAGACTCAGTAGCAATGTATGAGTCAGATGTGTGCTGACAGTTGCTTTGTACAACTACTCCAGACAGAGGTGTATCTGCATCCATTGAGTTGGTAGACATTAGGTTGTTACACCAGTTTCTGTCTTCAAAGGCAGGTGCTCTGTTAGAGGTTGACTTACCAGGCTCTGACCATGGGTTTGGATTTGCACCAACTGTTGATAGGTGAGAACTTGGCTCATCTAGTTGGATAGTTGTTGGGTCACAAACAGGTCCAGGGATACAGGTTACAACATCCATCTCAACCCACACTTCAGTGGTTAAATCTGTGATGAAGACTTGCCAGTCATCAATGAACAGAGATTGACCATATGCAGGTGGTTGGTAGTACTTAGGTAATTCAGGCTCATCATGTCCGTCGCTGTGTACAGTAACCTTCAACAAGCGCTCATAGGTGTAAGATCCATCTTGGTTAGGTGGAGCATCACCGGTAGTGGTTGAAGAGTAGATGCTGAAGTCGACTGGTACGTAAGTTCCTGGCATGATGTTAGAAACGCCGTTGAAGAAGAATCCTTCATCAGCTCTAAACTCATAGTCAGGTACTGCTTCCTTAACATTGTCAACAGTAACATACAGGTCTACTTCCACAGACTCTTGTTGGTAGTTGTTAGGTGTGAACGCTGTGTAGTTAGGCATGTAGGAAGGAGGTGCAGCGGAGTCGCTTAGCGTCAAGTGCATTGGACAGTTTCCAGCAGTTGTTGGGTTAACTTGGTGAATACCATTGTTGTTCAACATATCCTTCTCCCATGTAGGTGCGTTTGTTGTAGCATCAGGTATCAAAGTGAACTCTAGTATGTCTCCATTGATTTGATGTGTGTAGTAGTTGCTAGAGTCACAATCATCAGAATCTCTTAGGTTCCATGTTAGATCAGCGTCAACGTGGTCAATATCAGACTTGATAGAAGATAGGTCGAATGTCAGAGTATCTGGGTCGGTTGTATCTTCAACAAGTGTTACCTTGTAGTCTACTCCATCTGCAATCCATTGGACTGTTGAATCGGCAGAATCAACAAGAACTCCGTTGTTTTGGTTGTAGGTTGTATCGTCAGCAATTACTGGTACGTCGTTAACTGGAGCAACCTTGAATGGAACGACTACTGATTGAGCAGTGTTCTCACCCATCCAAGTATCGCCGTTTGTTTCACAAACAGCCTTGGATGTTGCACCGGTTATAGTGTTAGCAGAGTTTAGACAGAATTCTTGACCATTGTCTTCAAGGTCTAGAGTAATGTCACAAATTCCACCTTCTTCCCAGTTGGTGTTTTCTTCGATTACTAAGTCATCACCGACAACTGAAACCTTAGAGAATTGAACACAGTCTGCAGGGGTCGAGACTGACCATGTGTAAACTTGGTCAATCGGATCTTGCTCGTTTGCCATGTCTCTGATGTAAGAGTTTCCAGTATCGTTTGCTTTGTCACCTAGAGGTTCTGTGTAAGAAGAGAATCCTTCACTTCTAACATTCACATTTGTTCCATCAGTGTACAAATTGATTTGACCGTTGTCACAGTTTGGATCTGCATCTTGACGTGCGTCACAGATTACTGGAGCGTCGTTAACATTGATAACAGTGTAAACGATTGATGCTGTGTCAGTTTGTCCGTGAGAGTCAACAACGGTAAATTCTAGTTCGAAAGTTCCGAATTGGTCATTGATTGGTGTAATAGATAGCGTTCCATCGACTCCTGATTGGTCAGTCCAGTCAGTTAGAATGTTGTCAAACGCATCCATATTGCTTCCAACTACATCCCACTTCATGTTTGCTTCAACATCTTGCTCATCAT
>PBXE01000050.1 GCA_002727485.1 Methanobacteriota archaeon
TAAAAATAAATAATGGAGCTAAAAATGTCCCTAAGATTTGTATAAAGCGTTGCGCCGCCGGCATTTTCGGTTGCCGTATTTGCATTTGCTCCATATGATAGAGCAGCCCATTGAACACTGTTGTCTAGAATAATTGCAACTCGGTCCCCAGCCTTAACTCCTAAATCATTGAGTCTCTTTGCCACTGAGGTTGATAATTCTCCAAATTCATTGTAGTTTATGTGCACTCTTGCCATTCCTTCTCCAGGAATATATCCAAAACAAGGTTCATTTCCAAATCTCTCTACACTAGTCATCAACATTTGGTACAAGGTACGCGGGTCTTCACCCTCTGGTCCTTTCCATTGTCTATCATCCGGCTGCCTGTCCCAGGCCATCTTTACTTCTGCCATGAACACCTAGTGTAGCACATAGCACTTGAATGATGCGCCTACAAGAAAAGTAGATTTTCACTGGGAATTTAGACAATCTGAGACATTTTTTCGCCAATCTGCGCCGCCATTACGGTTTGACAATGGGCTTGCTGGGCTTGGATGCCAGCAGGATGTAATCTTAACGCTCCGGCCTGATTTTGTGACTCCATCTTCTGACTTACCAACTCCAAAAGCAATACGGGCTCTTTTTTCAGCATATTTGCCAACACCAACGATTCTTTCAATCTTTAAAATTTCAATTACCTCTAACAAATGTTGATCACACGCATTCAATATCGGTTTCATTACTTCAACAGGTAAATTGTCTGGAGTTAGATTCTTTCCTGTTTCACCTAAGAGCAGTAATGGACAGTGGTTCAAAACAAATACATTAGAAAAAACATCATCAGTTGTTCCATAGTTTTCGAATAATAAATTCCATAGCCTCTGGCCAGAGATTTCTTGTCGCTCCATTTCTAAGCCTATGATTGGTCTTTTCGGATGAGCGTTTTCAGGAGTATGTAACGCGCACGGTTCTATCTGTAACTGGTTTTTTGCAATATTGGTGGACCCAAATGGAATTCCCGTTTGAGCCATGCCCCAAGGGCCAGGATTCATTCCTAGCATCAATGTCTTAGCACCCTTCCCTCCCCACTTGGTCAAATATTGCTCATGATGCGGCCAGGCATAATTTAATGGGTTAGTGGCATGAGCAACAATTGTCTTTCTTTCAATTTTATTTATTGATTTATCACAAACTTCTGAAAGGCGCTTAGCAGCCTCAATCAGTTGCTTTGTGACTTCCATGTTCGACGCATAATTAGGAGATANATGATATTTGTTAGGGCCTCAAATACTCTTGTATATTCATATAGAGTTGTAAACTATGCAAATTGAATAAAAATATAAATTATTTGAAAAATGGGCTAAAAGAGTCACTCCACTCTATATTCGAATCTTCAAACCAAAGATTTGGATTTTCATAGAAACTGTCATTTCCATTTTTTCGTTTTCTTTTGACTCTTTGACTAATTAATTTCCAGGCTGACTTTTCTCCTATTCCTGGAATTGCTTCTAACTGCTTTTGTGTAATTATGTCATGATCCATATTTATCTCAACTCCGGTAATTGAACGAGCGCCATGGCCAGTTACTATAATGTCTGATTGCGTTTCTAGTGGTATGTGGTACTGTGCGCCAATTAATATCGGATAAGCGCCAATTTGCCGTCCAAAAGTAATTCCAGCTTTTCCTCTACATGATTCAGAAGTATGTTGTTCTTCCAAGTGTTTTGATAACCTAGTTCTTCCATCATGAGACTCCCAATGCACATTGCATAATTTACTACCTAATGGGAATAAATCTAGTAATAGTGGTTTGTCGATAGTATCACGTACAGCGCTTTTGAAATTTAAAAAATCTTCTTGAGGAATCTCTTGAAACCCTTCACCTTCAACTTGTCTAATATTTATCCGTCGTAAGAGTAAATTTTCACTACGTATTTCTCTTAACAAATCCAGATTCATGCTATATGTTTGCTTTGTTTCTCCATTTAATCCAGCTATGAAATTTAATCCGGGTAGAAGTTTGGGTAATCCTCTTTCACCTCGNTGCTTACCATACTTGTTGATTAGACCAATTGCAGTCTTCAATTGTTTAGAATCACAATTCAGCCAGTTTGCTTCATGTACACTAGGATCTGCTGATTCTAGTCCAAACGANAGAACTGCACCATCAGATANTGTCTCGACTAGAGTTTTTGTTATTTCCTCAGANGGTTCCATATTCTCAGCAATNATTGAAGGATTTCCGTTATCGGTATGTAGAATTTCCAACCNTTCATCACCTCTAAGTCCATGTAATAATCTAGCGATAGGCTCAGGATTCGGTATAGGATATTCCAATTCTTTAACACCNTCAGCCATGTATGTATATGTGTCAGTCATGCCTCCTAAGCGTACATGCTTGACTCCCATATCATGAGCGATTCGAACTTCTTGGATAATGTCTTCAGGAGTTCGCCAAATTGGTACTCCTTTTTTTGGTTCAATACAGAATTTGCATCCTCTCTTGTATCTTACACACCCTTGGTAAACTTCAACTTCGTAAGTCAGTGGCCCTGGTTTTACTTCTGTACCCAAATCAGGGTGGAATTGTACAGCCTTACTTTTCGCCCCTAGATGAGCCCATCTAGTCCATTGTTGAGCATTTCGACGTTGATGTTTCCATTGAGAAGTATTTAGAAAATTGAATAATGTAGCATCGGTGTCTTGAAGTGCTANGAATAGATTTTTTCTAAGTGGATTCCATCCTTGTTGCCTCCATCCACGAATTGCCCAACCGCCAAGAATTGCAGGTATTTCTGACGGTAAATATCGTATGATTTTCTGCATTTCATTTAGTGAAATCGGTGTCCCTCTAAGGTATTTTCCAGGAACGACTGCTCCAGCAATGCAAGCAAAACCTTCAATGCCAGACATCAGTTTCGAAACACCTTTCTCGCCCTTTTGTGATACAAAATCACGCCACTGATCAATTGTCATATATCGATAATCAATACCTGCTTCTTCTAAAACTCCACAAAGATAACGTATGTGAAAACCAACATATGGTGGAACACCAAATGCTGCTGGCTCATCTTCATAACCGTCTAGAACTAACCACTTTGGGTCATGCTCCTCGGTCATGTCCTTGTCTAAGGGTACTAGGTTTCAATCCTTCTTAGGACGAGGTCTGCGAGTTCGCTTTTTTGCATCTTCTTCTTCCTCACGCATTGCCCTCAATTCTCTGGAAGATTTCTCTGGCTTACCACCGCTGTTGTTGTTTCTTTTCTTTTGTTGAGCAACATCAACACGAATCTTGCGCCCTAATAATTCACTTCCATTGACTGATTTGACGATTTCTTCAATCTTATCCTTTTCTTTAACAAAAGCAAAAGCAAAACCTTTCGGTTTTCCAGCATTATCTGTGATTATGTTTAGTCCTGTTATGGTTCCAACACCTTTGAAAACTTCTCTGATTTGGTCTTCAGTTGCTTTGAATGGAAGGTTTCCAATGTATAATTTAGCACCTTCAGGATCTTTTCTCTTATTCTTCTTTTTCTTATCATCGCTATCTGCATCTCTAACGCCGATTCTACGTCCATTTATTTTATGTCCATCAAGTTCAGATGCTGCCGCTTCAGCTTGTGATTTTTCGCTATAAGTGACAAATCCAAATCCACGGTTTACTCCACCATCATCAGTAGGAACAATACAATCAACCATGTCACCAAATTTAGCAAACATCTCTCTAAGTTCATCAGTACCGATTTCTCTNGGGAGTCCGCCAATGAATAATTTACAACCAGGGTTATGCCTAGGTCTTTGTTGTCCCCTTCCGCCACCTTCAGATTCAAATCTAAAGTAGGTTCTTTCTCGACCATCTTCTCTGACATCTTCAGCAATAAATGTTGCACGACCAGATGGTCCTTTGGAAAACATAGATTCAGCAGCAGAACCCCATCTCTTACCAGAATTATTCAAACTACTGGCACCTTGGTCTAGTTCTGCCCATCCTGCATTGAAATTATCTGCTAATGCTCGATAAGCCTGGTAACCACAAGTCTCGCATTTTACGTTCCAATCGCCGTCTAAATGTGCTTGTAATGTATCGCCACAAGGAGGACAAATGGCATGTAAAACTCCACAGTCATCACGCTCTCTAAAATCGATTCTTACTACAGGGGAGACTTCTTTTACAAGAGCTCTACATACATCTCTTCTTCTTACGGCATCGGCAGTCTGATGCATATATCTATCCACTAATCCAGTGACATGAAACTGACCATAGAGGTGGTCAGGTTGAATACTGCCAGATTTTCCTTCTATCGCAATAATCATTGCTTCCCCGTTCTTTTCATTTAATTTGACAATTTCACAAATTACAGTATCGCCGACTTCAGGGCTGACTAATTCTTTTTGTGGAGAAACTATTCCTATTCCATTTTGTATTGTGAACAGTCCAATTGTAGTTGCAACAATTTTACCGTCGATTTCAATAGTTCCTTCTCCAGCCTCACATTTCGAGGCTGATGATACTTGCATTCCTGGGGTGACGAGGCTCGCCGTCATGTTATTCATTTCCTTGGCTAGCATGGCCCGGTGTGGGTCGCATACGTTTCGCTTATACCAGCGGGCGGGCTTTTCCCTTTTGAATCCCTCATACCAAAAGCAATGGATTATCCGTCTAAGTTTTCTTCTAAATTGATTTTTTTATCACCAGGTTTGTGAAATCTCCAACATCTAACTTCAGTCGTAGAAGTCTTTTTTGTATGGTGAGAGTACTTTGCTGGCAGTCTAAAATCGGTTTCAAAAATGATTTCTCCTTCATATCCAAAATCCTTTGCCATCGCTTTGAGGTGCTTTTCTTTGACAGAATGCAATACATAAATTGAATTCGCATTTAATCTAAATGAAAATTCAAGCAGTGGCCTATCAGCTTTCTCTTTCTGAAATCCCCAAGGAGGGTTCATAATTACAATATCAAATTCATTTGATAGGTCAATTTCATCAATTCCAATCATGGCATTAGTCGAACTAATTTTTGTTTCGAACTTTTGATTTACTTTAGCAATATTATTTTTACAAACCTCATATGCATCAATATCGGCTTCGATTAAGTGTATTTCACTTGAACCGAGGGATGCTGTCCCGAGTCCTAATATGCCAGTTCCGGCTCCTAAATCTAAGACAGATTTATTCTCTAAATTATCTAGTTGATCAATCGCCAACAACCAGAAAGCAGCCAAATCTCCTTCTGTTGCGTATTGCTCAAGTTCAACTGAATTACAAGGGTGCGGCTCAAGCTTAGATAACTCGATGGCCAAGTGTTTAGGCCTCAATAGTTCACCACCTAGGTGGATAATTTTGGTTTTGTTGATTGTTTAGTCGTGCTGCAGCCTCTGCTTGCTGACGCATAGCCTCAAGCCTAGCATATGCATTATCTTGCATTTGGTTTTGTTGCATTTGCATTCTAAGGAGCCTTATTTGTTCTGCTTCAGAACGAAGTCTGGCTAGTAGTTGTTCACTAGGTTGTTGTGTACCACAAAAGCGACAGAAACGAACACCATCATGGTGCTGATTTCCGCAGTTAACACAAAACCCCATATTTACTCCTCATGCTCGTGGTAATTTAACCCATTGCTGCTAACTCTAAGAAAACCGGCCAGGTTTCAAATCCAATTGCAGCCGCTCTTTCATTGATATCTTCCCATCTAGGATCATCCATCATATCACTTGGCTCCACGCCTGCCGCTAGTAAACCATTTACTAATTCTCTAAATTCAATTTCTATTTCCGACATTCCAGCCTCTTCATCAACCTCTTCAATCTCAGGTAGTTCAACACCAGAGGTCGAGTTTTGTTCTTGGCTAGGTTCAGGATCATCATGAGTATTTTCAACATCAACACTAGTTGAAGGCGGTAAAGGTACAAATACACTTCCTGCGGAAATCTCTTCTTTGGCAGGAGAGGATTTAGGTAATTCTACATTTGTAACAGGTTCCTTTTCTGCCATGTTTTCCAACATTTCATTAGAAAAATTATCCATCATTGCATTCATTGTTGCTTCAGATTGGGACATAGTTGGAGTAGGTGGGCTTGGTTCATAGGCAACTTCTTGAACAGTAATTTTTGATTTCTTTTCAAGTCGTCCTACTCCTAAGACTTCGGCTTGTTGTCTCGCTAATTCAGCAGCTTGTCTTCTAGGCAAAGAAACAAAACATTTCCCCGGAATAGATGTTGGTGGAAATGGCAAGTAATACCTTTCAATCGCTGGTAAAGATGGGTGTCTAAAGCAGATTAATTGTTCTGTTTCAAAAGATCTTTGAGTGGGTATTCCCATTGAAAACGGAATCGACATAACACTAACAGTATTTCTAAGCCATTTTTCATTACTGATTAATTGCTGCATCCATGGCCCTAAATCCGGACTAGAAATATCGACAAATTGGAATGAAGCTTGTCTTGGGTCAAGCCCCTGCTCTTCTAGCAATGATGCTTCATCCCTTGGTCGATGAAAAATTGTCATTACTGGTTGGCCATGTTCAATCATGTCGCCATGTAATTCCATCATTTTTCTTTCCTTTCTTGGAAATACAAGTAAAATTCTCAATCGAGCAGCGTTCTCGTCCCAGATTTCACCCCATCGAGATTCTGCCTCAGAATACAACTGACCAATTGTCATGTCAGGTATCATTGCAGTGATTCCCATAGCGCACCATGTAAGTGGAGTGACAACAATACTTTATGCATACCGTTTACAAGTTAACACAGTGAATTCAAAACAAATTCTGCTAAATATACCACGCCTCCAGCAGCGCCTCTAATGGTATTATGCGAATAAGCGGAAAAACTGATTATATTTTCTTTAACTTTCAAGTCTCCAACTATTATTGCCATTCCAGTCTTCAGATCAGTGGTTGGGTTTGGATTTGTGGTGAAGGTTTCACCGTCGCTCCAGAGATGATTAATTGTATCAATTTTCTCAACATGGTGGATTGTATGATATGGTTTACTCGGTAATTCAAAACTTGGTTTAGTTAGATGGAACTGGGTTAAGATTTGTTCAATACTTACAGGATTTTCAATTACTACCTCCACAAAAACTTGATGCCCATCACGTCTGGAAACTCTCTCACAGATTATCTCTAAATCAAAATCTGCAGACGAAATCTTTTGACCATTCATAACTCCCAAAACATGAAGTAATTCTTCTGACGTTTTTTCCGCTTCTCCTTCGATGAATGGTTCGACATTTCCATTTAGAGCCTCATTATCGTACAATAATTTCCATCCTGCACCGGACAAGGCTTGCTCACTTCGCATCTTTACTGATTTGATAGATGAAATATTTGCAATTGCTGAAACGGGAATAGCGAGTGGAATTAACGTACAATTTGTTGCACAGTAGTGCAGACTTTCATGAAAATGATGTGAATTTATTTCGGGAATAATCATTGGAACATTCGGCTTTCTTCGATAAGTACTAGCGTTAGAGAAGACCATAATTCCTGCATCGACTAAACGTTTCTCTACTTCCAAAGCGATGTCTGCAGGCAATCCGCTGAATGCAATTTCAATGTTTCTTTCAAGACATTGCTCGATAAATCCGCTAGAATTTACATCGAGTACCACTAAGTTTGGTATATCTGGTCTTGTCTCATCTAATCGCCATGGAATGTCCTTCATCTCGGTACCGGCAGTAGAAGGGCTACCAGCGATGGCTGATATTTTGAACAACGGGTGTTCTACTAAACGCTGCTGTAACCTTTGACCAACTAGTCCACTAGCACCTAGAATGATACATGAACGTCGGGTCATAAACAATCTAAACAGCAATTCGTTTTGAGTTCTTGCTTATTTGATATCAAAATTACCTTTGCCAATTTTTGCTTCAATTGGGGTTCCAAAAATACGTCTAACTATCAACTTACGAAATATCTGCCACCCATCTGAAATTGAACCAAGTTTAGCCTGTCCAATCCGCGCTGAATATTTTATTGGAATATTTTTTATTTCTAGTTCCTCTTTAACACAGGAAGTATACATTTCTGCTTCGATTTCAAAATTCATTGAATTTAATTTTAATCTTTTCAGTGCTTTCCTACTAAAGGCCCAATAACCTGAGCATAGATCATTGATGGTAATGCCATACATTCCTGTCGCCAACCAAGTGAGAACGTGATTCCCGAAGTAATTGGTTCTAGTCATTGCATCTGGGTCTATTTGCCCATTTAATCGGTCTCCAATCACAACATCACAATTAGATAATGAATCAAGGAAACGAGGTATTTCTTTTGGATCATATGTTCCATCTGAATCAAGCATAACCAAAGCATCAAATTCAGAATCGACAAATTTACTGAATCCTAAGCGCATTGCTGCACCTTTACCTTTTCCTTGCTGAGTAAAGAATGTGAAATCGAATTTTTCTGAAACTGATTTTGTTTCATCACTACTACCCCCGTCAATTACCCACACTTCATAATTCCAGCCATTCCGAATCAATTTTTCATGAGGTATTTGCATGGCAACAGCCTCTAAACCATTGGCTTCATCCAAGGTTGGAAGCATTATTACAGCATTCCTCATTGAAGGTGATAGGTGAGGTTGATTTTTGATGGCTTCGATAGAATTAGTGTAAATCAGCGTATTTCTAGCCAATGAATACGAATTCCAGTGGTATCAATAATTCTATCTCCTCTTCCTGATAAACCAGTTGGATTTAACCACCAATCAGAACTGGAATCTTTCCAATCAAATTCAAGTTGAAGGTTATCCTGATTATAATCCATCATCCAGCATTTCTGGTTCCAACCGGAAAATGAGTCAAGAGGTACAGAAATAATTTCTGAATGGATTATTTCCAAGCCACCGATATCTCCAACCATTTCATAGACCATGCAAACAGTTGCATTTTCGATTATACTTCCAGTGTGTATAAATTCAATTTCAGTATTTTTTCCTTCTTCGATAAAGGCACGGTTATCGGTGAAATCATCCAGTTTTGAAAATCTGTGTCCACTCCAAGGGTCTATTCTCATTTCACAATCATCTTGGCATGTGGTGCTATTTACAACTGAAAATTCTGAAGTCGATGCTAGACCATTTGAATTAAACTGCCACAATTTACTGCCTCTAATATTCTCAATTTCTTGCCAATAAGGTGACATTGCAAAAATCCATCCCATAGTGCCAATAGGAGAGGTTATTGCGTAATTGAGTCCAAGTTCCTTTATTTTTGTAGTATTGTCTAGATGGATTGCTGTAGTGGCTGCAGAATGAATGCTAGATTCAATTTGAACTAACCCTAATGTTGGGATACTGGTTAATTTGATATTTCCGGGAGCATCAAAAACATGTCCCCAATGTGCATTTTCAGAATAAACAATACTTCCATCTGGAAGGTTTGACAATCTTTCTCGAATTTCTAGGTCTCCATCAGTTATAGGCCTCAATTCATCATGTGAAGCAATTTGCCAAACCACCGAATTCGCAATAATCACTCCCACTAAAATTAGACCAGTCAAAATTTTAGACCACTTGTCAGAGATTGTTGGATCCCATCCCACAGTCAACAATCCACGTTTTTCTTCAAGAGAAGTTAGTCCTGTAGTTGGGCTCCACCATATCGCTACCAAGGCTGCAAGTGGGATGTGAAATGCATGAATTCCCATCGAATATAAGGTGTAAGATAGTAATGAAAGAACCGGTACATTTTCTAAACCTTCAATCAGATGAATCGAGGTTAATAGCCACAATCCTGCAAACCATGTAATTAGCAATCTCCCTTCAACTGTAGAACGTAGTTTCCAACCTGCAATAGAACCAAGAATCAATAACAACAAATTGAATGTTAGCATTGGCTTTCCACCCTGCCATCCATATTCAGCAAAAACCGCTGAATCTAGCATCCTTGGGGCTAGTAGTAGAATCGAAATCGCTCCAGCAATGGTCAGTAAAATTGAACAGGCAACAAATAATTTTTGCATATTTTCACTATATTCCTTATTCAAACTAATGCCAATAAAAATATGAGAAATCATAAGCATGCCAAGATAAATCGCTCCAGTTGGATGAATGAGAGTCACACAAATTACCGCGATTATAAATCCTCTAGTATGATGTACGCCTCTTGTAGAAGAAGGCCTGAGTAGGACAAGTAAACCTATTACAAGTCCTAATTGACTGGAAACAGTAGGGTATCCTGAATCATATGCTTTGGCAAATAATCCAAATCCTAGGGATAATGCAAGCAGGCCTTGAGCGCCACTTCCATGGTGGTCAAGAGCTCCAGCTAAACCCAATAGAATAACAATTAAGGTATAATGTCCCAGTTCAAAAACAGCTCTCCCGGAGCCCATTTCAGTGACATTTTCTAACCATGCAGATAGAGCAGGAAACGCTGGAGGATATGTCCAAAAACCATCATTTGTACCAGACAGTGAAAAGTCTCCAACTGCTGAAATTTGACTGGTAAGTGTAGAGAATCCAATCCAATCAACTCCGAATGGTAATGATTGAAAAAATGGAAGTAAAAATACCCCGATAATCGTTATTGAACCCAATGCGAATAAAATGCGAGGACGTCGTGATTGAAACCACTGTTGTGCTGCGGCTTCCTCAGAAATATTCTCGTCATCAGATTCTAGTATATATCCATGCATTACGGCTTCTAGTTTCTGCCAAGGTGTGAGTTTTTTATCAACTCGTATGCGTCTTTTGATATGTGCAAGTGCTAGTGTGTTTAGAAGTAGTATAATCGCAGTCATAGAAGCAAATGACCAAACTCCACATAAAACAACCAACCCAGATATTCCGTATAATAATAGTAGGCCTAGTGCAGGGCTAAGCATCATTTTTCTCCATTTATCTGCACTAGCATCTAGGACTTTGCAAAGTGCATAACCAGGAAGTAAACTCACAAGTAAAAGAATAATACTTGTGAGAATCATGACTCTGCGCAGGGGTTCTAGGTCTTGATAGTTCGGCTAAGAATCAAAAGAAAAGACACTTTCACAGTGTCATGGTCGTAGCCCAAAAGCCATTTCATCCGGTAGTTAATCTACCTGAAGAGTATTGGGTTTTCGATTTTACTAGGGGCGAAGATAAGACGTGGGAATGCCCGTTTGAATATCAAATTGGTAGATATAATGAATTCCGACCTGGCATGTATGAAACTGAAATATTTGGTGGAGTTAGAAATATTCACGTTGGAATTGATATTGGTGCACCTGTAGGTACTTCAGTTCATGCTTTTGGGGAAGGAAAAATTCACAGTTTTGGGATTAATCCAGAACAAGGTTCTTATGGTCCAACAATAATTACCGAACACGATATTAATCTAATCAAATCATCGAACTTACTTATCAATAATTCTTCAGGTAAATTTTGGGCATTACATGGTCATCTTTCCGAACAAAGTCTTAATGGATTAGAGATAGGGATGAAGATTAATTCTGGCGATGTAATTGCAAAAATAGGTAATGAGAATGAGAATGGGGGATGGCCTCCACATTTACATTTTCAATTATCACTAGAGGAACCCGAAACCTTTGACTTACCCGGTGTTGTTGAGAAGAGTGAAATTGAGTCAGCATTGAAAAAATATCCTGATCCTAGAATTATTTTGGGAAGTCTATACTAAAAAATATATTAGGTATTATTTACAACACTTGATATTTTTTATCATTCGGTTTATTATTTTTACTAGCAAAAACCCTGTTTTTTACCTTAAAATCAACTATCGCGGTTATATACTATCAGGACAAGAACATATCACTCGCAAAAGCGGGGGGGAAAAAATATGGAAATAAATTGGAAACAAAATATGAACGAAATCGGGGGAGCATTCTTGCTCTCTTGGGCAGTCTTTGGACTGGGCGGAGTAGAATTTGCCGTTGCATTAGCAGTGGCTTGGATGGCATTNAANGGNGCACATCTNCTNCCNGTAGTNACTTGGAGTCACATGATGACAAGCGACNTATCTGANGTTGAAGGAAACTGGATGGACAACGGGATGCGCCTAGTTTCTCAAGCACTCGGTGCTACACTAGCAATAGTACTAGCAACTGAAGCTGGAGATATTGAAACTGGTTGGGCTGCTACAGATATGTGGATTACAGATATCGCAGACAACCTTTGGGTCGTTCTAGGTATGATTGCTGCTGGTGCAGTTTGGTGGCAAGTCCACACACGCTGTGAATCCGAGTGGGCATCTGCCTTCGGTTTGATGGCTCTTAGTGGTGCTATGATGCTTACCGGTGCACATGAGATGGGAGCTTCTATCGCAAGCATGGGTGACGGAATTGTTGACACTCTAGTTAACTGGCTTGTTGACGGTGCTTTAGTCGGTGTTGGTGCTTTAGTCGGTGTTAAAATTGACGATATGATACCATCTGGTGAAGCAGAAGCAAGCGCTGAGTGAAAGTAATTTACTTGCTTAAAGATGAATGTATTCTGCGGAATACAACCGCCCCTCTGAGGACTTAGGTCTTTAGGGGGGCTTTTTTTTTATTTATCAAATCAATTTTTAGAATTTAAGAAATCCTTTAATGCTGAAATAGGTCCTATTGCTGCTGGATCTTTACCATGCATTAAAGCTAAAGCAATAGATATCCAGTCCATTACTATGCAAAGATGTAGTAATGATTCCAGAAGGGTTATGCCTTCTCCTTGCATTTTCCAGGCAAAATCAGTAGTTGTATGAGCAATCATCCATTCAATTCTATCGGATACTCTCTTATGCATACCATCCCATGTTAGGAATAGTAAAACTTGTTTATCTGAATAAGGATCTTTGTCTCTACCTACACCCCCCCAAGCAACACTTTCATTATGATTCATTTCTGGAATAACCCCGATTCTAGCAAATCTTGCGGAGTTTTCATTTAGTTGGTTCTTGAATCGATTCAATGCAGGTAGTAATTCGGTAGGACCCACTAGAGCAATTGGATTTTCATGCATAAATGATGCTAATTCAACTAAATCTCCATTCGGGTCTTTAATTATATCAAAGCCATCACACGCTTCTTTCAATCTTTCAATCATCTGTTGTTCTGCATTTTTGTCAGGTTTAGGTAGCGCACCAATTTCCCTTAGCAGACCTAGTTGTCTGCTGAATATATGTCCAAATGCAGATCTGGGAGGTTGACCGCCAATAGACGGAATTAAATGACAACGAGTGTAGATTTCAGGCATTCCAGCCAACATTCCGCCAGTTGAGATAATGATTACAGTAGCACCTGCATTTAGAGCAATTTCAGTTGCTGCTAGCGCTTCTTCGGTATTACCGCTATGTGAAGTAGCTAGAACTAGCCATGAATTATTCCACCATGATGGCATTACATAATCTCGCTGAATATGGATTGGAATTTTACCGTCTAGGTTAGATAATGAAGATAGAAAATCTCCTCCAGCAGCAGAACCTCCCATCCCTAGACAAATTATGCCATTCCAATTTTGATTGGCAATATCTTCAATCCATGGAAATAACTCGACATTGACACTTTGTAGGCCCTTTTCAAAGTCATCAACAAACTTTCTTGTAAATCCAATCATGTCTTCTGAATCAAGCATTTTTGCTAGTTCAATGATGTCTAAACTTGAATTATTTTCACTCATCTTTTTCTTCCCCTGTGAAGTTGTCATCGATTGAAAGGTGCTGAAGCGCTAACCACTCGCCGTCAATTCTCGCTAATCTAATTTTCTTACTGCCATTGTGATCCCAAGGTAAACGAACCGATGCCATAATCCAAGTTTGAGGGTCAAGAAATTCTCCTACAGATGAATCTTGATTGATCAAATCAACCATTGTATGTTCATGCATTCTTGAAACTACATTTGCGGATTCTAAGTCGCGCCAAGAAGCCCCGGTTCGTTCTTGTCTGTCAACTCTTTCAACAATAGCACCTTCTCTTGTCCATGTCGAAGGTCTCCAAAAGTTGTCACGCCATCTAATAACATCTCCTAAGTCATATCCTGGCTTTCGATAAAGTAGGGTCAATCTAGTAACGTCGACTCCATCCTTTCGACCAACTGTGGAGTTAGTTTCTACGGTCTGACCACCGTATTCTTTGACCAAGTGCCTACCCCATGTTCTTGCTAATCCCTTGCTGCCTAGGACAATATCATATCCTCCGGTTACAGGGCCTTCGTTAGTGATGAAGAACATCGGGTCATCGGATAATGTCTCTAAGACATCATCTAAAGTTGACCTTAATTTGAGGAATTCATCCTCCGATAACTTTCTTCCACTGGAGCGTAATTGAACTGTAGCCTCAAAATAATTTCCAGCTTTTCTTGTGCAAGTTAAACATACTCCGTTAGCCATTCTAGCCCTCATCTTATGTTCTTCTTGAAATAGTAAATTTTCGATTACTCCTTCTAGTTGAAGATAAATCATTGTGTGTCGATCTGAGATTTTTCTAGTTTCCATCCCAATTTGAATATCTTCAGCATCTACGTGAAATTTGAGATTTCTTTGGACTAGCTCATCCCAAATTTCTTCCTCATTAAGTTGTACCCATTTTCCTTGAATCTCAACTATTCCGCATCTAGCACACCGAACCCACGGTATATTTTCAGGCACTTCTGCGAGATGTATTCTTTTTCTTAAACATGGTTCACACATTCTTTCTCCAAAAAGAGGCGGGGGCGAGCCACAGACTAAGCAGAAATCATCACCTAGGTCTGACAAAATAGACTCACCATTGCAGGGCATTGAAACCATAGACTTGAACCTGTGGCTTACTATTCTTCTTCATGATTGAATTTTGAAGTAATAATATCTTTATCAAATTCTTTCAGATCTAGACTTTCTTCTAGTGCTTTGATTCTTGATTCTAGATTTTGGCTTCTAGTTACGACTGTCCAAGTCCAAACTGCAAGTCCAAAAATCATTCCTAAATAGGCTACTGTGAGGTAAGTTAATTCTTCCATCAAATCTCTCCATCTAATTCATTTTGTAGACGCTCTAAACGTTGTTCATATTCTGTAATTTTTGCTGACATGATTATGTGTCCTATAATCAATATTGTAAATGATATAACTCCAATAAGTAACACATCTCCCATTTTTGATGACAGTGAACCATCGGACCCTCCGCCAACAACTGGCCCGGGGTGTCTAATTTGCCAAATTCTAGTGGCTATGTAGGAGATTGGTACTAGAACAAATCCATAAAATCCAAAAGTTGAGAATGTATCTCTTGATTCAATACCGTCTGGTTGGCTCTGTCTACCAAGAACTAAGAATAATGCTAGTAGAGTTAGTAGTCCAAATGTGTTGAGTCTAACATCACTCCAATCCCAAGGAGTCCCCCATTCTGCCGCACCCCAAATACAACCTGACCAAACTGCCATTAGCCCACACGCAAGACTTGCTTCAGCTCCTGCTACGTGCAATCTCCAACCTAATGCACTACGTCTGAAAATCCAAAGTGCAGAACCAACAAATAAGACCCCAAATGCGATGTAAGCCGCTATTGCGGATGGTACGTGCCAATAGAATATTCTTTGCGCTACAGGTGCTGAGAAAGCATCAATTGATACGCTAGGCGCCCATTTTAGTGCTAAGATAAGTGTTAGCATAATGCCAGAAAAACCGGTAATTAGAAACAACTCTCCGGTACGTATGCGCATCAACCTTGCGTCATAGGCATACCTTTTCAACTTGCACCTTTTAGACCAGTGTTGCACTATAATCTACGATTAGTGCCCAAGGAAGAATTAAAATTGGAGTAAGCAGTCTGACAAATACTGCATTTGAGCGTGCCAGTCTTATTGTGCTAAGTTGTAAGAAACTAACAAATGTGGTCGTTAGCAATGCGATTAATCCTCCAATAAAAATTAAACTCCAGTCTAAATTTTCTAAGAAAATTTGCATAGAAAATAGTGTTAATAAACAGCCACTAAGCAAAGTTTCAATACTAGAGTTTGGTATTATTTGTACTTGACTTCTCCACCAGTCGATGGCTCTTTGTTCAAAAAGCATCGAGATAACAGGATCCCCGACTAAACCTATTGTAAGAGCAGGTGCTAGAGTAAAACCTACCAATAGTACTTTATGTTCAGAGATTGAAAGAGGCTCAACTAGAGAGAGTAATCCTCCAATCAATAATAGTGCTGCTAGCCAGTTTCGTTGAATATTGCCAAGGGTAGAAAAATTATATTGCCACCCCATCTTCAACGATAAAAAACTATTTTTTGAAGGCTTTCCGTGACTTTCCCATGGTTTAGAATCCCTAGGTTTTTGTTTTATCTCCTCTTTTAGATCATTCAATTTTGTTGCACACTTGAATAATCTACTGTCGTGTGTTGCGATAAGAATAGCATTACCTGCAACTCTAAGTTGTTCAATATGATCAATTAATATTTGAATCGATTTATCATCTAACCCAGAATCTGGTTCATCCAAAATAACTAGTCTAGGGTCTTTACTAATCATAGCGGGAATCATACCTGCAATAACCGAAACTTTTCGTTGTTGGCCACCAGAAAGATATGCTATTTTGTCATGTTTTCTATGTGACAGGCCGTACAAATCTAAGAGAGGCAAGAAATCAAAATTGGATTGAGAAATTTTACAAACGGTTTCTAAATGTTGGTTAATGGTTTGACTTGGTACTAAGCAGTTTGATTGTAGCGTCAATCCAAAAGGAAAACTAGGTTTCTTTTTTCGTCCTTCGAAATCATATACTAATTTTCCATGATGAAGGACTTCGCCCTTTTCCATGGGCAGAAGTCTTGCTGATGTTTCGATAACAGTTGATTTTCCTACTCCATTTTCACCGTTTAAAATGACACATTCGCCACCATTGACTGATAAATTGAAATCAGATAATACTATTTCAGTCCCCCTTCGAATTGTAACTCCTTTGAGCTGCAAAAGGGGGTCAGTCATAATTCGCCGAAGTAAGGGTTAGAAATGAATCCTTCCTAATACAAACTTTCGGGTAATTCAAAAGAGAAGACATCAAAGCAATGCCATGGACGCCCATATCTCATCCTTCGGGACTGTGGAGTGGGCATTGTTTATCGTTTGGCTATGTGCAATAATTTGGCCGATTTTTTATGCTGTGAAAAATAAAACCTCAATTGCTTTATCAATAACAGTGGGTCTACTATTAGGATATTTAGTACAGGTATTCTGGACTATTTTCGCTCGTCAAGGTTGGGTTGATGTTTGGTTATGGAATGACTTGTGGATGATTCCTTCTAGAGCGACTGAACCTTCCGGTTGGATTACATTTTTTTCAGCGGGATTTTTACATAGCCAATTTGATGCTACACACGTATTAGGAAATATTTTGGTAATATCCTTGGTTGGAATCCCCCTTGAACAACGACTTGGAATGAAACGATTTACTATGATATACTTAATTGGACTATTTGGAGGCTCATTCGCATGGTATCTGTTCAATATGGATTCAACAACTCCTGCACTTGGAGCATCAGGGGCTGCATTTGGATTATTTGGTGCTTATCTTGCAGGATGGCCAAAGGATGAAATTCCATTTCCACTTATTTTGATTAGAAAATGGCCTGTAATTTACTTAGCATTATTTTATTTCGCAATTGAAGTATTGAGGGCTTATTCGAATTATGGATTGTCACGCCCTAGCGATGTAGCACACATGGCTCATTTGGGTGGTTTTGTACTTTCTTATTTACTTCTTCCAGTTGTCGCAAAAGGTGGACCAACTCCATTAGGAATCGAAGATGGAGGGCCATCTGGTTCACCAGAAATTTTTGCTAGAATGAGAAGAATGAAGGAAACAATGAAAGATTTAGATAAATTAGAAGATCCTTGGACTTCTAGAGGATTCGAGGTTCCAAAGAACCTAAGAGAAGCGATGCAAAGTTTACTTGAATCCAGCGATGAGCCAGAAACGAGGCTTGCTTGGATGGAACATATTTCAGATCGGGCCAAGTGTCCAGTTTGTGGAAATGAAGTCGGTGTAATCGAAAGATTTGATGGACCTCACATGCAATGTTCATCTGAACCAGAGCATTTCAGTTGGCCTTGATTAGAGAATTCTTCCCAAGCCCCTAAAGGGGCTGGGGAAGGAACGGGTAAAGGATACTCTCAAAGCATATATCGTACTCCACTAACATAGGGAAGGATATGTTGCTAAGAAATCAAAGGGGTGAAATACAGCGTATGGCTGTATTTATTGTTCTATTATTCTTCTTATCAAGCATGTCTGCATTTAGTGTAAATGCAACAAGTGAAGATTTACCAGAATTTGTAGAAAAGACTCACACTGAGCCTATATTGATAGATGGTTTACCTCCATTGATGTGTGGAGATGATTTGTGCGAGCGACCTACTCGAATTAACCTTAGAACCACTCAACCTGCTTCTGAAGCCAATGAATGGTGGTTATCCTATGGTCCTGACTTGGACTGGAATGGAATGGATGATAGATTACAACGAGTTCTAGCAGGTCAAGAATCAATTTCACCAACAGCAATTATTGGAGAAGATGGTCGTAAAACAGTTGCCATCATTGTCGATTATGCCTGGCATCCGACCGAATTAGAGGCAAATAAACTCAAAGAAACCCTTGTTCAACATTCATGGGTGGGTGAAGAAGGTGGTGCATGGTTCCAAATCATGGACAGTATCGATTCGATTGTTCTAGATAAAGTTCCAGTTAGTGCATTGATGGATATTTATCATTTAGAAGGGGTGGTAGTTATTGAAATGCAGAATGTTATGGTTCCGACCAATGATGTGGCATCTAGAGCAACTCGTTCCTTGCCATCTGATGTTTATTCCGCTTCAGCTTACGAGCGAGATTATACTGGAGATGGAGTTGTAATTGCAATTTTGGACACAGGAGTAGACAATGAACATCGTTCGTTGAATGATTTCGATGATATCGATGACGCCCCTGATGCCGATAATCCAACTTCTTATGATGACCACAAGTGGGTAGGTGGTTTTGATGCAACTTCCACCGCATCTAATCCGGATGGCACTCAAGACCCTGATGATGGGCAAGGACACGGGACTCATGTTGCAGGCTCTGCGCTTGGTACTGGAGATGCCTCTAGAGTTCACATGGGTACTGCACCTGGAGCTTATCTTGTAGATATCAAGGTTCTAACAGATGTGGGCGGAACCAATTCTGAATATTCTATCAATGGGATTCAATGGATGATAAATAATGCTAACAAAGATTGGGGCCATAATTCTTCAGCTCAAGGTATTCAAATTGGCTCTATGTCATTCGGTTCAGTTTCTTCTCCGTTAAATCCAGATGATGAAGGAGATAATGGAACTGGTGGGGAGGCAAGACTTGTCAATAATGCTACTCTCGATCAAGAAATTGTATGCGTCATTGCAATGGGTAATGATGGTTCCAAGAGAGTTCCATCACCTGCTAGTGCTGATTATGGTTTATCAGTTGGCTCAGTCAGTGATTTTGGCACTATAAATAGAACCGACGATGGAATTTCTAGTTTCACAAATTATGGCCCCCGTCTTAGTGACAATGATGATGATGATTGGGATGAATTAAAGCCAGATATCACATCTTTTGGTTCGAATATCATTTCTGCATCCGCTGCAACAGGCAGTTCTTTCCCTGGTGCACCTAGACCAGAAGCCGATTCTGGATATGAGGAGAAATCGGGCACAAGTATGGCAACACCTATCGCATCAGGAGTAGTTGCAACCGTTATTGAAGCAAATCCATCTTTAAATGCTTTAGAAATTAGAGATATAATTAGAAATTCTTCTGAAGTTCAACAAGACAAACCTTCTCAAACAGATGTTTCAGATCGTTGGAACGACAAATGGGGATTCGGACTTATCGATGCATCTTGTGCTATAGATTTTGCATTGAACAAGCCATGTACACCACTTGATGGAGGGGATGTCATAATTCCACCTCCAAGTAATGGTACTGGTGATCACGTAGATATTTCTCAACCGACGAATGGTTCATGGTGGCTTGAAGGAAACAGAGTCACCATTTCTGGAACCACAGATATTCCCGTGGACGTAGAATATAATCAAATTCAAGTAAACATCCTACAACGTTTAGGTTCCAATAACGAGAGAGAACTTAAACCGTGGACAATCGCTGGAGGCGACCTTGAAAATTGGTTCCTAGATGTAACGATAAAATCAGATTGGATCGATATTGATGAAGACCACGTTTTAGTTAGTGTTAGAGCATTCAATACCGAAACCGAAGAGGAATCAGCGGTAGATTACCGTAAAGTTAACCTTGCAAGAATGGGAATAACCTTAGCAAGCCCTACAGTTGGTTCTGATATCCAGGGGACAGTTGACTTTTCAGGTACAGTAGAAGGCGTCGAACATGATTATATCGAATTCAAAGTCGATAGTGGAGACTGGCAATTTGGTGTTGACCTTCCTGAAATGGAAGTTGGAAATCAAGACTGGACATTCTCATGGGATTCTAGAAGTGTTCCTGATGGGTCCACTAAACTTAGTTTTAGGATGGTGAATGAAAGTGGAGTCAAAACCGATGACGTTAGAAGAACATTCAACATTGATAATCAACCAGCAGCCCCCGATTTCATATTTGTTGGAGTTGTAGAAATCAAGGATGAGGTAGGCCTTCCAATGCAATCTGCTGTGGCAGGAACAGTTCTTACAGTTCAGTTCAGCATTGCTAATGTCGGAGATTTGGATGTCAATGATGTATTTGTAAAATTACAAGCCCCTGGCGATAGTTCAGAAATTTATCCTTCTGAAACAACAATAGATTCCTTAGATGAAGGTGATAGCCAATCTTTGACACTTTACTGGTGGGCTACTGAGGTAGGTAATCATGAGGTATTGATCACGATAGATCCATCAAATGTTCATTCAGATGTAAACTCTGATGATAATTCATATTCATTTAATTTTGAAGTAACCGAAAGGCCTGTAGAGCCTACACTAAGATTTATGCCGGGTTCGGTCAGAACTATCCCACTAATTCCAGCTCCTGATACCCCCTACAATGTAGTGGTGAGAGTTGATAATTTGGGTCAGACAGATGCTACAAATTTACTGATGATTCTAAGAATGAGGCCTAGCGGCGAAGATATATTCCAAAAAGTTGGACAAGAAATGATTTTACAGATTGATGGCTCTACTTCTAGTTCAGGATATGAAGAAGTATCATTCCAAATCAATTCATCAATGTCAGTATTGGGCTCAAATGAGTTCAAGGTTGAATTGCAAGGCGACGGAGTTGAAACAGAATTTAGTGAAAATAGATTCAAAGTTGTTGTAGACAATGTAAACTTAGGTTCTCCAGTTAGATTAAATCTAGTCTCCAGTGAATCGGTTCTAGATTTTGTTGGCATTGGTGATGGTGGATTATTATTCACTACTATTGACGGTGAATTGCGTGTTAGAACAATAACTAGTTCTTTATCTATGCCAGGTGAAGTTAAGTTAGCCGATTCATGGGCCGGTGAGTTAGCAGTTTTGAAAGGAAATGATGGTCTAGTTTACGCTGCATGGACTGAGAATAAACTCAGTCAAGACGGTTACTTCATGACTGACATTTCCTTTACTTCGATAACCAGTGCAGGTGAAACGACCTCGATTCAAAGTCACATGACTCCTTTGAAATTATCCGAAGGAAAATATTGGGGTCTTGCTTTGACTCAAAGTGATGAACGAATGGTCTTGGGAGGATATCATAGAGATATAGCAACGGGAGGTTCTTGGCAAGATATCACTTCGATATTCGTTTTAATTTCAGATACACCACAAGTCGAGAGTTCATGGAGTTTTAGTCAAATTTTGAACGGAATTGATATTAGGCCCTCGCAAGGAGACTCTTTAGCAATTGCACTAGGTCAAGAAAATTTACATATTTTATATCAAGAAATACGTGACGATGTATCTGGTTTAGATAGAGTTGGATTGATGTATGCTCACGGAAAAGAATGGAGATCCTCTTGGTCTTTCCAATACTCAGTTGGTGACTATGCGAGTAGTGCTGAACTTGTTGTGATGGAAGATGGGGATAAAGACGTTCTTATCGCATCATGGATTGAAGGTAGCGGGGCTTCCGCTGAAGTAGCATACAGAGTTACTGATAATTCATGGTCCGATGGCGAGACATCTTTCATTGCTGCTCAAGGAGTTAGTAATGTAATCTTATCTTCTGATGGAGAAATGGTTCAAGTTCTCTACGATGAAATCAATGTTTACGGACCTATGACTCATTACGGCATTGTTTATGATTCATCATACGGAATGGAGTTCGCCTTATCCAATATGGTATGTGAAGGATTCATTCTTGGCTATGCTGGTATGGAAGAGGATGGAATCATGATAGTATCATCCAGTAGCGGTGTAATGTCTTTGAGAAGTATAATCTCATTAGAGCCAGAAATACCAGATGAATCTTCTAAATCGTTCTTTGACACGCTGCTAGAACCCTTGCCTGGTGACAGACAAACCAAGCAAATTATACTATTTTCATCACTCATTGTGATGATGATACTGTTCGTTGTTTTGGTAGTTTCAGTTCGTTCATTAAGACGCAAAAAGGAAGAAGAATTTGTAGTTCAAAGCCAAGTTAAAGAAGACGATGGCATCGAAATAATGGTTGATATTGAAGAAGATGAAGCCGATTTAGCCATTAATCTAGACTCAGAAGAATTAGTAGTTCAATCAACCGTTGAAGTGAAATCAGATGAAGAATTAACTGTTGAAGAAAATGAAGTTTCGCTTTCTGAGGCATTGGAGAATAAGGCAGAATCTGGTCAAGGCAATAGCCGACTTGAAAGGAGAATGAAGAGAAAACAGCAGAGAGAAATAGCTGAAATTACCGAGAAGTTAATTTCTAACCCACCTCCAATGCTACCTCCAATGCAAGAACTTCCTCCTCTAGATGGAGAAATCGATTTACCAGCCCTTCCTCCACTTCCGCCAACTGGAGATGGTGACCTTCCCCCATTAGGAGATTTACCTCCTATAGCAGGTATTCCTACCCCTCAAAGAGAAGTTAGTTGTTTAGAATGTTCTGCTAAATTCACTGTTAAGGATATGATGTTGAGAAAGGTGAATTGCCCTATTTGTTCATCAGTAGTAAATTTGTAGGTAATGCTAATGTGTGGAATTTTCGCTTATATGGGCCACAAAATGGCAATGCCAATACTCGTAGAAGGTTTGAGAAGATTAGAGTACAGAGGCTATGACTCCGCAGGAATTGCGGTAAAAGATGAATCATTTACAGTGTTCAAGAAAGTAGGAAAGGTTGCTGAATTACAATCGATATTGCCTGCTAAACTGAATGGAAGCGTAGGAATTGCCCATACTCGTTGGGCTACTCATGGAGGAGTTTCAGATGAGAATGCTCATCCACATGCATCCGTTTCTGGAGATGTAATTATTGTACATAATGGAATTATAGAGAACTCTAGAACCTTAAGGAAATTATTGGAGCGTAAAGGAATTCAACTCAGTAGCGAAACAGATTCAGAAACAATCGCTCATATACTTGATTATGAATTGAAGAGAGATAATAATCCTACCGAAGCTATGCACAGGACCGTTTCTAAATTACATGGGACATGGGGTATATGTGCACTTTTCCTGAATCATGATTTAATGGTCTGTGCTCGAAATGGTTCACCATTAATAATCGGCAAAGGAGACGATGAAATGTTCATTTCTAGTGATCCACATGCCCTCACTTCACACACTCAAAGTGTCGTATTTTTGGATGACGGAGATATTGCTACAATTACAAATAATTCGATTTCAATGAGTTCTACATCCGGAGGAAATAGGGAAGCAAATATCACTATTTTAGAAGACGAATGGGGTGAAGCAGAGTTAGGAGATTTTCCTCATTTCATGCTCAAAGAAATTTTTGAGCAACCTGATGCTCTTAGGCATTGTATTAATGGAAGATTAGACAGGGTAAGGGGAAATGGTAGATTGGGTGGTTTGAAATTATCACCATTGGAACTTTCTAAACTCCCACATGTCAGACTTTTGGGATGCGGTACTGCGATGCATGCAGCAGAAATTGGCCAAATTCTAATCGAATCTTTAGCTAGAGTTCCTGCAGTGGCTCATATTTCTAGTGAATTTAGAACTAATGATCCAGTTATAGACCCATTAGCACTTCATTTTGCAGTTTCTCAATCAGGAGAAACCGCAGATACCCTATCTGCAGTAAAAGAGATTCAACTTAAAGGTGGCCAAGTTCATGGAATTGTCAACGTAGTTGGTTCAACTATTGCTAGGCAATGCGGTCAAGGAGTTTATATCCATTCAGGGCCAGAGCAGGCAGTTGCCTCGACTAAAGCATTCTCAAATATGGTTGCTGCATTGTCGATGTTCGCTTTACAAGTAGGTCGTTCTAGGTCGATTAGCAAAGAAAGGGGACAAAATTTAATNCAAAGTCTCCANCAGATTCCACACTTAATTGAAGAGTATCTTGANAATCAAGGACCAATNATGGATGCTGTTAATGCTGTTAAGAATGCAAAAAGNGTCTTATTCTTGGGTAGGGGCATTTCGGCACCTGTGGCTAAGGAAGGNGCACTGAAACTTATGGAAGTCGCCTATATCCCATGTCTTGCCTATCCTGCAGGTGAAATGAAGCATGGCCCAATTGCTCTTTTAGAAGAAGGAAGTCCAGTGATTTTCATAGCCCCTAATGACCATGTTAAGCAAAAGACGGTTTCAGCAATACATGAATGTAGAGCGAGAGGTGCAAAAATTATCTTAATCCATGAAAAGGGCGATAATATTGCAGAAGAAGGAGATATAAATATAGAAATTCCAAAGGTTCATTCTGATTTATCTCCTATTCTCACAGTAGTTCCNCTNCANNTGATNGCATATCATNCCGCATTGGAATTAGGTTGCGATGTTGATAGACCTAGGAACTTAGCAAAGTCTGTAACTGTAGAATGATNACAGTGTTGTAAAACGCTGTTCTTCAGGCTTCCAAGTAAATGGTTTGTAGCCAAGCATGTGATTGGTATGACGCATTTTTATGATGCTCAATTTTCTCTTAACCTCGTCNCCATTTCTATCCATGACCAAGTGAACAACTCCATCAGAAAGGTAATCTTCAATTCCATATTCACCAAACTGTTTGTGATCTTCACCAGTCATTTCACATATGAAGAATGATGTAAGTTCTAATCTTCTAACCGCTTCGAATAATCTAAAGATTTCATCACGTGGATTTTCCATTTTTGTTAGAGTGAAAAACGCACCTAGAGAATCAAAAACTAATAATTCAAAGCCGATTGATTGACGATATGATGTTAATTGCTTAATTAATTGCCCCATCCAATCCACTCTATTGCTCATACCTTGTTCATCTAGTTGGACTCTTAAATCGACCAAATCAATAATTGCGATTCTATTTCGAACTCTAGGGTCATCTACATTCATACCCATATTACTCATGTGAGCTCTAAGCGAATCTTTACCTTGTTCAAGTGTAACATAAATTCCACTAGTTTCTCCGTATAGAACGGCATTGTATAGCATCGAGAATGTCAAACTTGATTTCATAGCCCCTGAAGCACCAGCAACTAGGCATATATGCCCTTGAGGAATTCCACCTTGCATATTTTCGTCTAAGCCTTCAATGTGGGTAGGTATTCTTTGGATGCCACTCATGCTGCCACCGAACATTCCAAAACAATCTATCACTTGAATATGTCTCAATTTTAAACAACACAATTTTGCCAAAAGAAACATAATGACTACTCTATGGCCAAACATGCTGAGAGTTTGGCTAGCATCCGGTTCAAGTCGTCGGAAACAGATGTTAGAAGATATATTCCCAAACTTAGTTTGTCAAGCATTAGAAGGAGTTGACGAGATTGCTGAACAAGCAAAAGTATCCGAACAAGTTCTAGAAATTGCTCAGAAGAAGGCTGAAGCGATTAAAGACAATTTTGACTATGATTTGATTATTGTTAGTGATACAATGTTGGCAGATCCTGATATTGATAATATTTCAATCGGAAAACCAACAGATGAAGTAGATGCTGCAATGATGTTACATCGATTATCCGGTAGGAGGCATAGAGTTTGGAGTTCTACAGGCATATATTTTTCCGGCAATTGGAAATTTTTCACCGACAGTGCAATAGTAGAGATTAANCAATTATCTGATGAAGAATTGATTGAATTGGTTCTTAGCAAATCATGGGTAGGAAAAGCAGGTGGTTATGATTTGGCAGGTGAAATGTCAAAGTATGCTAAACTAGTAGATGGTGAAGAATCTACAGTTCTTGGAATCGCAGGAAGTGCAATGGAATTGCTTAATCAAATTGTAACCGAATTATGAAATATATTTTTCATAAGACATCGGTATTCGATGCCAAGTATCCATAGAGAATAATAAATCTCTAATGATTAGAATAAAGATGTAAATTATCATTGATGCTAAGGCTAGACTTCGCATGAAGTAATAGAGCAGATCGGATTGTTCTCCAATCAATTCAATCCTAAACCCAATTAAGAATAGTGAAAGTATTCCTATTGAATTAACTATTATGATAAACCAAAGTCCTGGACGATTATGTATTGATTTGTGTAGATGGTCTTGATGAAGGAAAATTCCACTTCCCCAAGTAGAAAGAACTGCACAAGAAAAAATGAATGTTACATATGTTATGTTAGTGAATTTAGCAGAATCAAAATCTGGAATCAAGGCCATTACGCCAGTGACTAAGAAAAACCATTGGGCAGTTCCTATCAAACGTGAATGAGGTTTTTGAAATGCGCCAATTGAATTTNTTATNGTCTTAAATGGCCTTGTTGAAANAAAACCCCAAAGTAGAGGAGCAGCCAATGAATAATTGAAGATAGTATCACTNACATCGCCTCTTGCATGCCACATAGANGCGAAAGAATGGAATAGTGCTAAACCTAGATAAATACCTACAACAGGTCTGAAGTTACCAAATTTTACAACCTCCCAACTCAGTCTTCTATTGAAATGTGATAGGATTAGAGTAAGACAAATACTTCCCATCATTACAAGAACATTGAATCCTAGACCAAATTCAAGTAGCCCAGTATGTTTTCTAAAGATCCAACATCCCAGAATTACAATAGCAGAAATTGGAATTAACAATGATGGAACTAAGGCTATATTACCACAATTAATATTTTCTTCTTTTGAATTTTTATGAAGTTTCCAACTCGGCCATGCGATGCTAAGTANCCCCCAGCATAGTAATACCATCCCTATGGTTGACATTTCAAATAATAAATCTAAATCATTAGAGAATATTCCNACGATAATCAATAGTTGTCCTACTATGTTTATCCANAANTAGTGGGTAGAATGTGTTTGATTATATGAATCTAAATTATGAGTCAGCGGAAATAAATCAATACATATTCCAATTATCATTGACATCATCCAACCAAGCGAAATTAGAGATGTAAGAATGAATGCGATCTCAACTCTAAAATCATCTTGGCGAAAAGAATAATCCGACTCCGAGTAAGACAGCCAAGATACAGCCATTAGGAATATTAGAACCATTNTGGCTGAAGACATAAAATGTGAAATATAATTGCCAGTCATTTTTGAGAGAATCTCTTTACTACGATTCTCCGCCATAGATAATGTTAAACGATACAGTTTTTAAGAAAGTAGCCNANNTANGNTTACATTAAAGGATTCAAACCGAGGTGATTATTTCCTCTGTCGACGATTACATCGCACCCTGGAATCATCAGTAATTTATCTTCAGAATCCAACGCAAAAACTTCTACGCCTAACTCTTCGCACATCATTTTCAATTCACGCCGACATGCGTTTTGATGAGCATCCATATGGACTAGGCTTCTAAGATCCACGATTACTGTGTCTCCTGTAGATATTCTTTTGCCAATTCCACGAGTTGGAATACGTTTCATTTCATCAGGAGCGACATATCTTAGAGCACGAGATGGAAAAGAGCGCCTCGTTGACTTGTGGACTCCTAAGTCGTGAAAAGGTTCTCCGTCAGCAGAGACAGGACCTTTCCAACCAGGAGGTATGGGCATTAAGTTAGTTTGAGAGTTAACCGGTTGAGTTTCAATTTTCGAAGAATCAGATGGTTTTTCCAATTCAGTTTTACCAATATCCTCTTCAATAGGTATCAATGTTTGTTGACTTGCATCCTCTTGTGCCTTCGCCATTTTCGCTTTATTGGAATTTGACTTCGTCTTCTTTTGAGAATTGTTTGGCCCTTCTGGGTTTGGTAGTCCAAAAAATTGCCATAGATTAGCCATATCAATTCACATCATAAATCCAAATCATCGAGTAAATCGGTTAGATTCGAACCTGCAGAGGCTGGTCTAGTATCTGTAATTGTTGGTTGTACCGGCGCTGGAGATGCATTTTGTGCCTCAAGATACTGAGCGCCGTAATGTTGCCATTGCTCCATAGTCCACCCTTGAGGAAGTCCAGTTGCTGGAATCGGTGGTGCTTGAGTTGTTGCAGGTTGTACTGCAGCTGGTTGTGTGGTCACAGGTTGTGTTGGCGCTGGATTATATGCGGCATATGGGTCTTGAGTTGCAGGTTGTGTTGGTGCTGGGTTATATGCAGCATATGGGTCTTGAGCAGCAGGTTGTGTTGGTGCTGGGTTATATGCAGCATATGGGTCTTGTACCGTTTGCTGTTGATTATATGCGCCATATTCGGTTTGTGGATATGTCTGTTCAGGAATCGGCTGGTTAAACTGACTATCTTGAGTTCCTATACCTAGATTCAAATCAGAGTATTTGTTTTCTACAGGGCCGGATTTCCTAGTAAATAGTAAGAATACAGCAAGTCCAACAACAACTAGCAAGAGAATGCCAATAACTAGAGTTCCAACTCCCCCCACACTATCGGTAATAGATTCTAAGAAATTCTCTGACGGCTTCTTTGCAACATTCAATTCGATAGTTGTAGATCTAGTTTCACCATCATCATCAGTTACAGTCAATGTAACTATCCACTCTCCTGCTGGCAAATCATCCATGAAAAATTCAGGGCCACATGAAGGAGCACAATCGTTATCGCCAACGTATTCACCATCAAGATTAGAATCGATGTGGTCGCTATCCCAAACATAAATCAAACTTAATTTATCACTATCACTATCTGAAGAAGTTATTCCGGACAGAGTGACATTATCTCCTTCAGTTAGTGCTAGAACATCGGTTTCGTTGGTAATAATTGCTTTAGGAGGTTTATTTTTAACAGTGATATTGAATGAGGTGGTA
>PBXE01000024.1 GCA_002727485.1 Methanobacteriota archaeon
GAGATATAATGAAAGAATCTTTCAACATGAAATATATCCACCCTCGAGGGACGAAATGTTAGCAGGTGTAGTTACATCGGTTCTAATGCTTGCTACTATTGCTCTCTGGGTATATATTTCTCGAAGAAAGGCAGCATCACAAGATGAAGATTTTGATTATCATCAAATAATTGGTCAAAATGGAATTGAAGTATCTGTAATTGGTATAATTTTACTTTGGATAATTCCATGGGGAGTTGTAATAATTTTACCAGTTTTACTTCTTCTTTCACTTTTGAGTCCTGCCGGCAGAGAGTCTTGGAAAGACTTCACTAAAATTAGAGTTTATTTTGTATGTTCACTATTAGTGGTAATTTTTGCTGGGGGTTTTATTCCTGCATCACAACCAATTTCTCCTGATGAATGGGGTGAACCTTTACTCAAAGAAAATCCAAATGCACCAATATATCCCTCAGGTGAGCAGTATACTTGGGTTATGTTACCTTCCAGCGGAGATGATATTACCGATGTAGAAATAGTACAATCTCTAAGGCTAAGGATTCCTTACCAATTTTCAACAATTGGTTCTGCTTCTACGGCTTTGGATTTAGCGGATTTATTTGATTTGGAAAAATCGCGTTTGAAGCAAGCGATTGAACTGTTATCTGATGAAGGGCCATTTACATTAGATTCTAATGAGATGTTGTTGAAGAAGGTGATTACTGAAAACAAACATATCTACATTGATTCCAGTACTGGTAAGGAGAATAAACTCGATATTGCATTATTTGAACTTAGGAGTCTGACTCTTAGTTCAGATCCGGAGGGGCGTAAAGTAGGGGAAGTTCTTTGTGCAGCATCAGATTCATGGGGTGGCGAAGTAGATATCGTTGTAGTAGTCAGGCCTAGAGGGCATCCTGGCCTAGAGCAGGATAGGTTTGCTGAGAGCCTAGTTTCACAATGGATTGGATAGAAATCGGGTTAAAATGAAAGTTTAGGGAAACCTAAATAATATATATGAGTCACTTTTCGGGCAACCTAAAGTGATACCATGATGAATACAAAACTATCAGTGACCTTAGTGCTAGTAACATTGCTCTCTGCAAGCCTTGCAGGATGCATAGAAAATGAAGATGAATCAAAAGCATCAGCCTGTAGTGGTGATGAATTAAAGATTGCATTTGACCTAAAAGACGACCTAACTCCTGAATCAATAGATAATCCTAGTAGAATTGCTGATTATCTTTGTGATGCTTTGGATATGGATGTCACAATTTATGATGTAGACAGTGCTGCTTTAGCAATGGAAGCACTGAGATTCGGTAATGCTGATATAGCTATGAATATCGATGGCGGTCCAGCTTGGGTAGGTTGGAATGCGTATAATCTAGAAGTTTTGGCAGCTGATACCAAGGATGATGGAAGAGCTTTCTATAACGCACATGCATGGGTTTTGAAAGGTAGTGAAATGGAAATTGCACTGAATGATAATGATGAGAATACAGATCCTTTCGCATTATTGGAAGGTAAGACTTCATGTCACACAGGTTGGTTGAAATCTGCTGGAATGCTAATGCCGATGGGTTATTTGATTGGAAATGGATATGTAAATGTTCAAGGGGATTTATCTGATACTGAGACTCTAAGGACTACTATTAATGAGTACTTTGATGGTTCGTCAGGTAAAGGAAACCCAGCCTCAATTCCTGTAAGTGGCGGCCTTTATTCTGGTTATGCTGGCGCATTGGAGTGCTTGAGCGATGGTTATGGTGACGTAGCTTTTGCAAAAGATTCAACAGTTGGCAGTTATTGTAATAACGATAATTCTTCTGATAATGCAGAATGGTGTTTGGAAATGAGCCAATATGTGCCACTTCCAAAATTCGGATCATCTCCTTCCCATTCTGTAATGTATAATGATGAGGTGCTGGCAGAAGATAAAGAACAAGCCATCCAAGATGCTTTGATTAAAATGAAGGATGATGCAGAGGGTCTAGCGATTCTAAATGAGGTTCTTGGAACTGATGCAATGGTTGCAACAAATTCTCAAGACCATCTTGGAACATATGGTGCTGCACTAGAAAACATACCTGGAATATCAACCAAATATGGTAATGCGTTTGAAGGCGGAACTTCGCTATCGGATATCAAATCAACAATAACCATAGCATATTATCTTGCTGAGGACTCATCTGCTAACGCCAATGCTTTAGGAATGGCTGAACGTTTAGAGAACGACCTTGGAGTAAATGTTGAATTATATGATGTTTCATCTGAAGGAATGATTATCCAGGCACTTAGATTTGGCAATGCAGACATTGGTTTCATGGAAGGAGGCCCAGCATGGATTGCTTGGAAAGAGTACGATTTACAAGTCTTAGCAGTTGAAACTACAACTGCGGAAAGAGACACATATTACAATGCATCAGCATGGGTATTAGCTAACAGTACTATGGCACAATATCATCTTGATGGAGATGAAACCACAGATCCTTTTGCTGAATTGGCTGGAAAAACCTCTTGCCACACTGGCTGGTTGAAGTCTGCAGGAATGTTGATGCCAATGGGTTACATGATTGGCAATGGATATGTAAATCCTGTCGGAGATGCCAATGATATTAATTCTCTAAGAGATACCATAAACGGTCATTTTGATGGCTCAACTGGAGCAGGTAATCCTGCATCCATACCAGAAAGTGGTGGATTGTATTCAGGATATTCAGGAGCCCTAGAGTGCTTGAGTGAAGGATATGGGGACGTAGCCTTCGCTAAAGGTGATGAATTCAGCACTGTTCACAAGTATTGTGATAATGATGATTCAAGTGACAACTCTGACTGGTGCCTACCTTTAGATCAGTATGTTCAACTGCCCGCATGGGGGTCCTCTCCAAGCCATCCGATAATGTATAATCCAGAGACACTCGATGTTAGGACTAGAAATGCTATTCTTAACTCAATGCTAAGTTGGAATGATGAGATGTGGGTTGAAGATTATCAGATTGATGGTGTTAATTACACAGGTTGCTTAAACAGCGTAACTAATTTCGTCGCTAACATACCTCAAGTTCAATGCGGTGGAGAGATTCTGTCTAGTGTAACTAGTAAGGGCTATGGTCTAGCTGCAGGTAATAGCCAGAACCACTTAGGAAGTTACTCCGATCTTTTGTCGGCAATACCTGGATTATCGAAGTATTATCATGACGAAAAATATGGTATTACGGACGCACAGCAACAGTCCTAAGCGAGGGTAGTTGCTAAATATAGTCTGCTTGCCGCAGTGGAATGGGGTGAATTTTTGGGGCGGCCTAAACCAGTGGATGAAGATACTTTTTCCTCCGAAAAATCTGCTGGTTTAGACCCAATTATTCAATTACGTAATCTAAATATTGGTTATACTAAATCATTGGTTAAAGATATAACTGTCGAGATCAATTCTGGAGATAGAGTAGCGATTATTGGCCCATCTGGAATCGGGAAAACTACATTACTACGTACTATTGCAGGATTAATTGCACCAGTTTCTGGTGAAATTGACAATAGATTCACTGGCAGAGGTCAGATTGGCTACATTCCACAGAAATTAGGCTTAGTTAGGCATAGTAGTGCTAGGAACAATATTTTACTCGGTGCAAGAACTAGAAGGTCTAGGCTACATCCTCCCTTCTTAGGAGTCGGCGAGCAACTCAATAAAGAAGTTGACCAGTTGATGGAGAAATTAGGAATCAGTGATGTTTCTGATGAACCAGTTAGGATTTTATCCGGTGGTCAACAAAGACGCGTAGCGATTGCTAGAGCTCTAATTCAGAAGCCGAAATTGATTGTGGCAGATGAATTTCTTGGCGAACTAGATGCAGATAACATCGATTCGATAATTGAGGTTTTAGAGACGCAGCTTAGTGAAATAAATGCGACTTTAGTTATGGTTGAACATCAAGAATATTTTGCCCGAAGTATTGCTTCAAGAATTTGGCGTATAGTGGATAACAAGATTGTTGAGGAGATGGTTTAGTGAATAAAAATTTTCAACTAAGCGTCCTTATCATAGGTATCCTAACAATATTGGCAATAGACGATATTGTTGTAGATTGGTCCTCAATTAATGGAAGTTTTAACAAATTATACGAATTTTTCAGTGAAGATTTGTTTCCTCCTGATTGGTCAATCTTATCGGCAGAACCTAACATTGAATGTAGTTCTGAAATTGGATTTTTCTGTTCTCAAGCATGGAAAGGGATTTCAGAAACCATTCAAATGGCATTTGTTTCAACAGTTCTAGGTTTTGTTATTTCATTACCAATAGCATCACTAGCAGCGAATAATTTGTATCCACTTCCAGTAGCAATGGCTGCACGAGTAGTTTTGGCAGGCCTGCGCAGTCTTCCTAGTATTATATGGGCGCTAATTTTCACCATTGCGATTGGATTTGGCCCATTTCCAGGGGTTTTAGCAATGACATTGTACACTATTGGTTATCTGGGTAAACTTCAGTATGAAGCAATTGAGGGTATTCCGAACGAGCCATTAGAGGCATCGATGGCAATGGGATTAACCAAATCAGAACGTTTTTTATTCGTTGTAATTCCCGAATCAAGTAATAATTTGATAAGCCAATTGTTGTTTATGTTTGAATACAATGTAAGACATGGAACAGTTTTGGGTCTAGTTGGAGCTGGAGGCATTGGGCAATACATTGAAACAAATTTAAAATTCTTCATTTATGACAAAGCTATGGCATTTTTAATCGTTATATTTGTTGTAGTTGTAATCATAGATATTTTATCAATGATCATACGTTCTTATGTTACAGATGAAAGNGATTTCAAACGACCAAAATGGTGGACAGTATTACTTCCTAGTGAGGCTNCAATGAAGTTGCACAGAAAATCTCTAGAAGAAGAATAATAATTACTCAGCAGCAATGTGCAAAGTTCCTTCATTGTAGAATACTTGGATTCTATCAGGTACTTTTCTAGTTAGTGCTGCTACAGCTTCATAAATTTCATCTTTTTTGACTTTGAAAGCCTTTGCAGCATTTGATGTAGACCAAGGCATAGTATGGAAATCTGATTGTCTAATCCATTCGAATAAGCGTGCTTCTAGTTCGCTTAACTCCTCCGCCATGTAACGGGGATATAGTTCCCCCTCAAAACAACACCGACTGTTAAAATTAATTTAGAGCCACAATTCTTCTACAACATTCTTCAGCATCTATTTCTCCATCTAGAAGTTTATTTATTGCTTTAGTGAATGGTACATCTATATTTTCATCTTCGGCTCTTCGAATGAACATTCTTGCTGCTCTAACACCTTCAGCGACCATATGCATTTCCTCTAATGCCTGCTCCAAACTCAATCCAGTTCCAAGTTTTTCACCCATGCTTCTATTTCTGCCATATGGAGAGGTTGCAGTAACATATAGGTCTCCAAGTCCAGCAGGGCCAAAAGCAACTTCTGCTTTAGCACCTAATAGGGGCAATAAGATACAGCCTTCTTTGAAACCAGCCATGAAAATTGCTGCTTTCAGATTATCTCCCCCAAGATCACCATTAATTTTCAAACCATCTACTAATCCACATGTAAGTGCAACTACGTTTTTGAACGCACCCCACAATTCAGCACCAACAGGGTCTGATGCAGGATGAAGTATGAATGTCTGCGTTGTCAAAGTTTCTGCTAATCTATTTGCAACTGATTCATCTTCACTAGCAACTAAAGCCGTAGTCATCACACCGCTAGCCGCTTCTGGAGCGATAGTTGGTCCGGTTACAACCGCTAATGGATTATTCATATTAGCATCTTTCAATTTATTATGAATTGCTTCAGAAATCAGCCTTTTACCGGGTGCTAAACCTTTTGCTAAGTCAATTAGGACGTGACCAGGTCTTAAGTAAGGTAAAATATCATCAACCACATCTAAAATAACCGATGAAGGAATGGCTAATACAACAATTTCAACTTCATCTAATGCTTCATTTAGGTGCATTGTGACTTCTAAACCCTCAACTGAATGCTCTGGCAGATATTTCTTATTTATCTGATCCATTACTATTGATTCATATACTTCTTGTTCAATAGTCCAACCTTTGACTTTATGGCCCTCAAGAAGCCACATTCTAGCCACTGCAGTACCCCAATTTCCCAACCCTAAAATTGCTATATGTGCCATACGACCAAACTTACGCTAACCACTTTACTTATGTTAGTTGCCGATGATTAACGCTATAACTTACGGTTTTGAGATAAATTAGAATCCAGCGGTAATCAAAATAAATCATCATCATCTTCTTCAAAGTCAAAGACGTCTTCATTCTCTTTCTTTTCTTCTTTTGCTGCCTTTTTGGTCGGCTTTGATTCTTTTTTTGCAGGTTTTGGTTCAGGCTTTGTATCTTCAACAACTTCAGGCTGTTGACTTTCAGCTTCAACCCTCATTTTTGCTTGTTCTTTTTCTTTAGATGCTATTTCTTCTGCAGAACGTCCAGTTTGGGCAGCTAATGCTCTGCGACGATCTTCTCTTGCGATTCTTTCAAGTTGTTTATGTCTTGATTTCTCAATATTTTGCAACATATACATAGCATCATGCTCTAGAAGAGGCGAATCGGAAATTAGTGTAATGTCTAACCATCCTCCATCTTCAACAATAAATTCAGCTAGTGGTTCAAAATTCAGGTCTGATTTTTTAATTTGAGTGTAATGCATTGCATTACCAGTTCTGTGTTCAACACCGGAGAAATGACAGTAGAATTCCTTGGTGCCGATAGTTTCCCTTACTTGATCGAATAACTCACCATAATCTTCAGAAGTACGCATTCTACCATGCCCTCTTGAATGAATATGTGCAATATTGAGTACAGGAATAGTACCATCAACATGGTTTACAACTTCTAAAACTTCTTCTAAACTACCCCATAGCTCTTGTCTGCCTGAGGTTTCAATGCCAATTTTTGACGGTGTTCCATCTTTTAACCATGGAAACACAGGATATATATCTTCATCATCATTCCAAATTTCAGCAACTCTATCAACAATACCGGAGAAAATATTTGCTAATTGTTCATTTGCTTCTCTGCCCCTTCCCATCTCGCCATAATGCCCTGCATGTAATGTAATATGCCTCGCATTAATCGTTTTAGCAGCCTGTAAGGTAGATTCTATTTTGGTCAATGAACGACCTCTTTCTACTTTATCACCCAATAATTCTGAATAATAAGGGCCATGAATATTCATTTCGAAATTAGTTTTGTTTGCTAAAACTCCTGCTTGCCAGTATTGTTCGAAGTGCTGAGGAGCAATCATACGTACAGTTTGAACTTCCATAGTCTCAAGACCCAACGAAATGATATCGTCCATTCCTTCGACAATGGTTCTACCTTTGCAAGACAAAGGAATACCGGCTGGACCTAACTTAACTGGCATACTTACCCCTCCGCGAATCCAAGCCAAGGGTCGTCCTATCATAACACCTTTCCGTCATATGCTCAAAAAAACAGTCTAATTTCATAATTTACATTATATGAGTATATGCGACAGTTCATGAAGAAGTGGTGCAACCGCCAAGCATGAGCGATGACATTTCAAAAGCTATTGAGGCATTCTCTAAAGGACTTCCCGTGTGTCTCTTTGATTCTGAAAAGAGAGAGGGAGAGACCGATTTATTATTTTCAGCCCAATTCGTTCAACCCAGTACAATGCGACAGTTGAGGAAAGATTGTGGAGGGCTGCTCTTTTTAGCGATTGGAGATGAAGTTGGTGATTTATTCGAACTACCTTTTTTACAAGATTTACACACAAATCCTGAACTAATCAAGGATTATTCTGTTCTAAATCATTTGGTTACTAATGACCTAAGATATGACGCTCGCTCGGCGTTCACTCTCTCGTTGAATCACAGAAATACATATACTGGAATTACCGACAAAGATAGAGCCTTGACAACTAGGAGGTTTGCTGAACTAACCAGTGAATTGATAGGGTCCAATTCTTCAACAGTAGATGCTCAAAAGGCATTAGGTGCTGAATTTAGGACGCCGGGACATATTCCTGTTTGTAGAGAATCAAAGGGCGGACTAAGCGTTCGTCAAGGGCACACTGAACTTGCGGTTGGTCTTGCTAGATTATCGAAGACAGTTCCTGTAGTCATAGGTGCAGAGATGTTACAGCCAAATGGAGATCATGCATTATCTGTTGATGATGCTAAAGTTTGGGCTGAAGAACGCGGCATACCATTCCTTCATGGTATTGATATCATCAACGCACTATCGAGCGGAGAATAACTCCGACAATATCATGAGTTGGGACAATATCAGATAACTGAGGCGAGAAGATGAAGCGTGTTATGGCTGTTGGAGTATTCGATTTACTTCATGCTGGTCATTTACATTATTTGGAGCAAGCAAAGTCACTCGGTGAGCATTTGACAGTTGTTATCGCTCACGATGATACAGTAAGAATTAGGAAGCATGAACCAGTAACAAATCACGACCTTAGAAGACGCATGGTTGAAGGATTAAAGCCAGTGGATGAAGCAATCATCGGTAATCCTCCTGAAGTTCCAATTTTCGACATTCTTCCAGTAGTCAATCCTGAGATTATTGCTTTGGGTTATGACCAAGAGCATGCTGAAGATTCGATAAGAAATAAACTCAAACAATTAGGTTTTGATGATATAGAAGTTGTTAGAGTTGAGGGCCTATCAGAAGATTTAGATGGTACTAGAAAGATTATTGCTAGAATTTTAGACCTTTCTAGAAATAAGTGAGTTGATTATATGTTTACAGGTATAGTTCAAGGCACTGCTAAAGTAGTTGAAATCGATAATAAAGAATCAATAAATACTATTTTTATCGATTTACCTAATGTTCAATTTCTTGAAATTGGGGCTAGTGTTTCTATTGATGGGGTATGCCTTACGGTAACTGAAATTAATAATTCAATCGTGTCATTTGATGTAATTCAAGAAACACTTAGTAGAACCACTTTAGGTGATTTAGAGGTTGATAGTATAGTAAATTATGAACGCTCATTGAAATTCGGTGATGAGATTGGTGGTCATTTACTGTCTGGACACATCATTGCAACAGGCCTAGTGGGCGATAAAGTGGAATCGGGAGATGGATTGGATTTATCGATACTAGTTCCTTCTTCTATAGAAAAATACATCATTGAAAAAGGATACGTTGCCATTGATGGAATTTCTCTTACAATTGGAGATGTTACCAATTCAAGATTTAATTTGCACATAATTCCTGAAACCATTCGACAAACAACTATCAATTCTAAACAGGTTGGTGATGCAGTCAATATTGAGATCGACTCAACTACTCAAACTATAGTTTCTACTGTAGAAAGAATCATGGCAAAAAGTAAGTGATGTGGAAAAATGAATAAAAAAATAGCAGTTATATGTGGTTCTTTTCATCAAGAGGAAGTTGAAAGAATGTTAACTTGGGCTAAACAAGAAGCCGAAAAAAACTCTTTACATTTACTTGAGCCAATTTGGGTTCCTGGCGCTATGGAGGTTCCACTAGCGTTGGAAAGGAATTGTAAATTAGGTGGCGTTGATGGTGCGATTTGTTTGGGTATAATCGAGAAAGGACAGACACAACACGGTTTGGCAATGGGTCAAGCAGTAATTAAGAGCATAATAGAAATCCAAATTAGGTATGACAAGCCGATAGGCCTAGGCATTATTGGCCCTGGCGCTGAACCAGAACATATTGAACCAAGGTTAGAACCGCATGCAAGAGCGGCAGTTTCGGCAGTTGCAAAAATGCTTTAATTTCAATAAAAAAAACCATTTTGGATATTTTTTCATGTAAATGTTCAAGAGTCGACTATCTCCTGTTTAGTCTGTGGGCGATGAAATGTCTGATGTACGTAATGTGATAATAATTGGTTCAGGACCCGCTGGATATACGGCTGGGCTTTATGCTGCAAGGGCTATGCTAGACCCTCTGATGTTTGCTGGGTATATGTCTGGTGGACAGTTAATGTTGACTTCTGACATTGAGAATTTCCCTGGCTACCCAGAAGGAATAGGTGGGCCAGAAATGATGATGCAATTAAGAGAACAAGCAGAACGATTTGGTCTAGAAGTCCAAGATCGAAATGTCGAATCAGTTGATTTATCATCAAAGCCATACAAAGTAAAATTAGAAGGAGAAGAATTCCTTACCCATTCAATCATAGTTTCCACTGGTGCAGAGTCAATTTGGCTTAATGCAGAAGGTGAGGCAGAACAGAAAGGAAGAGGGATTTCTACCTGCGCTACTTGTGATGGGGCTTTTTTCAGGGATGAAGAAGTACTTGTTATTGGAGGTGGAGATTCAGCTTGTGAGGAGGCAACTTTCCTAACTAGATTTGCTTCTAAAGTTACCATGATTCATCGAAGAGACGTATTCAAAGCTTCAACAATCATGTATGAGAGGGCTGCAAATAATGAGAAGATTGAGATTAAGACGTTCCGTCAAATTAAGAAATGGCTTTCAGATGAAAATGGTTTAACTGGGGCAGTTATTGAAGATCCAAGAGATGGTTCAACTGAAGAAATCAATGCAACAGGGGCTTTCATTGCAATCGGCCATACTCCTATCACTTCATTCCTAGAAGGGCAAGTCGAGACAGATGAAAATGGATATATTATTCATAAGAAACACACAATGACATCTGTAGATGGAGTTTTTGCCGCTGGCGATGTTGTAGATACTAGGTATAAACAAGCAATAACTGCTGCAGGAATGGGGTGCCAAGCAGCAATTGATGCTGAAAAGTGGCTTGAGGAAAATGTCCATTGAAGCATTTTTTTATTCCGTCGCCTTGATGAAATAGTATTTGTTGGCCAGTCCATGGTCGACCTTAATCGCTATGCTAGGCATATTTCATTGCCTCAAATTGGGATTGAAGGTCAGAGGAAACTATCTAATTCAAGTGTCCTGATAATAGGTGCTGGTGGTTTAGGTAGTCCAGTAATAATGTACTTAGCAGCAGCTGGGATTGGTAGAATTGGAATAATTGATTTTGATATAGTTGATATTTCAAATTTACAGAGACAGGTTATACATTCTAATTCTAAAGTTGGATTAAATAAAGCCAAATCTGCGGAATCTAGAATCAAAGAAATAAATCCTGAAGTTAAAGTTGAAATCTGGGATGAACGCTTGACTCCGGAAAATTCCATTGATATATTTGAGAAAGATTGGGATTTAGTGATTGATGGAACAGATAATATCCCTACCAGATATTTGATTGATGATACATGTAGCATTCTAAATCTTACTTGGATATATGGCTCAATTTATCGTTTTGAAGGTCAAGTCAGCGTTTTCAATTTTTGTGATGGTCCTAGTTATAGAGATCTATTCCCCGAACCTCCACCGCCTAAATCAATACCATCATGTGCAGATGGAGGTGTATTAGGTGTCCTTCCGGGTGTGATTGGTTCAATTCAGGCAACTGAAGCAATAAAAGTCATTCTTGGAATTGGAGAGATTCTATCAAGCATATTATTGATTTATGATGCCGAGAAGATGGAAATTAATCGATTAAAATTTGATAAATTATCTGAAAGAAATAAAATTCAAGACTTAGATGAATCAATGAAATTATTTATTGATGAAGGATGGTGTGAAAATATGTCTTCAACAACCGACCGAGAGGTTGAAGAGCCTATTACCCCTGACTCTCTTAGTATGTTCACTAATATATCGGTTGCCGATTGTCTCAAAAGGCGTAATGAAGGGTGGAATCCATTTCTTTTGGATGTTAGAACCGATAGAGAATTTGAGCAGGCTAAAATTTCCTTCACCGATGTACAAGTCGATCATGAAAATGTTCTTTCGGTGTCTGAATCATTGCCAAAGGATAGAGATATAATCATTATTTGCCGAAGCGGAATGCGTTCCCAAATGGCTGCACTTTTTCTTATTGATTCGGGTTTTGATGCAAGTAAACTATTCAATATTGAAGGCGGAATTTTATCTTGGAGCCAACATTCTCCAGAAGATATAGTCTGACCCGTATTTTCTAGAGTGTCTAATTTTGTATCTTTACAGTCCAATTTATCCATGAGGTTCAAATGTTGGCCTTAGTTTTCGCTATTTACGGGGGGTTTTATTTTGGCCAAAGTAATCGTTGCAGACGAGAATGAAGGTCGAAGGACATTACTTGCAAACACGCTCGAGAGAGAGGGTTTCGATATTACTCGTGCTGGTACACTAAGGCAAGCTGAAGGAACAGCATTGGCGATAATGCCTGAAATAGTCTTAATCGACGGTGAATGGAAAGCTGGAGATGCAATTGATGCTTCTCAGAGGTTGATGGCAGATCCTGAGTTTGCTTTCAAATGTAGAATAGTAGTTTTGTCAAGAAATTCAAGCCAGGAGTATCTTGTATCAGCAGCACAAGCTGGAATTTCAGAGGTAATCTCAAAACCCATCGACATGTCATTACTTATTGAGCAATTAAATAAGCACGCTAGGAAGCAGTTTGTCCCTCCTCCAGCAGATGTTGCTGGACCTAATAGTGGTGGGGGAAGTTTCGATGTTTCGATGCTTATGGGTGATTCAACTTGGGCACTACCAATGCTCAAAGGTTTGGTTAGCCCAGAAAAAATCAATCCAGATTTCATCGATGAAATTTTAGTTCAAATGGATGAAGAAGGTTTGGATGTTAAAGATGAATTTGACCCATCTGTAATGGCCAATATGTTGAGAATCGCATTGAATCATTTGGTTAAAGATGTGTCTCCTGAAGACGCAGAGGCTGCTGAAAAAGCCAATGTAGATCAATCAGGTAAGGAATTACCATCATTCGATTCTATGGGTAAATCGAAAACTCTTGGTAGTGGTGAAGGGCCTTCCAAAACTAGAACACCTGGCATGACTACAATGGAAGAGATTTTAGAAAAGCAAGCAGATTCTATTGGCGAAGACGTAGTTTCAAAAATGGATGACATTCTTGACGAAATGCCAGAATTGATCGCATTAAAACGTGATGAAGAGTTATTTGGAATTGATAAAGAGGTATTGAAACTAACAAAACTAACTACCGAAGTAGTACATGAGTTGATGTGGAGTCTCGGGCGGCCCGGAGCGGTTTCTGATATTACTCTAATAACACAAATTGAAGATGCAACCCAAATGCTATCCGACGTTCTAGATTCATTACCCGAAATTGAAGAGGAATCTAACGAGCAAGATAGTAAAGAAGAGGAGTGAAGTTAATGCCTTCACTAAGTCAAGGGAAAATTCGAATCAAGGAAAATAAAGCAGTTAAATTAAGATTATTCATTAGTGTAGCGGTTTTCATTATTTGGTCTGTAATATTATTCAATATCTTCAAAGATATTTCTTATTTCCTTGATTGGTTTGAAGACTTAGGCCGCTTAGCTCCTATTCTTTTTGTGATAATTCTGATATTTGGAGTCGTAATTCTTGCACCTACTCCAATATTAAAAGTGACTGCAGGAGCATTATTTCCTTACTGGCTTGCTGTTTTGATAAATTTTACAGCATCTGTGATTGGTGGACTTCTAGCCTTTATGTTAGGTAGATTGCTATTTAGAGATATGATTGCAAAAATAGTTGCAGAAGATAAGCGGCTACAAAATGTAGAAAATGCAATCGAAGAAGAAGCAATGAAAATTTCAGTATTGGTCAGGCTTTCACCTTTGATACCGGATGAATTGTTAAATTATGTAATGGCATCAGGTCCAGTAACTACAAGGGTATTTTTCTTGTCGAGTTTATCTAGTATTATTTATTCATTAGCCTATGCCTATTTTGGACTAGCATTAGGAAAAATAGCATTGAGTTCCGAAGGGATGAGTCAATTCAATGAATCACCGGTAGGAATGGGTCTTCTAATTCTCGGATTGATTGCAACAATTATCGCAACAATTATTGTGACTAGAGTTACTATGGCTGCACTTAATGATGCTATTGAAGAAGAGTGAGATGAAATCCCTCCGTTGCGTTTGTATGTAGGCTACTATTGGCCTGTCTATGGGCCAAGGTGAAGCACCTGAGATTTTTGGTTTGGATTGGTCTCCAAAGACTGATTTAAAATTCACACAACCGCTTCATAGCGACGCTGCTCGCCAAGAGTTACTACTATTTATTGCTCAGAGACATGAGTCTAGAATTTCTCTAGTATGCGAAATATGGGATTATGTTATTGAAAGTGAGCCTAAACAATTTGAAGGCCCATCTTGGTCAAAATTTAGCAAGAGATTTTTGGAATCATTGGAGCGAGGAGTACTTGCCCAAATAGAAGAATCTACAAATAATGAAAAAGAAATGGAAGTAATTCCTAGACGTAAACTAACAGATTTTGTCAAAAGAAGAACCTCATATTTTATCTTAGATGTTAAATTAATGTTGAGAAGATTAGCTCACTATATGTCGATAGAAATTGAGCAGAGATTAGAGTGGCAACGCTTGATGACCAGAACGCGATATCTCGATGAAACTTTGAAAGAAATTTACTCAGAAGGATTGGAGACTCCTGATGGCTCGAAATTTGGCGGTAAAGGCTTTCGCTCTACATGGCAAGAAGGTGTAGTTGCTGTTGCTACAGCCTTGAAGAGAGATATCAATGCTGATAAATCTGCTAAACCCGGTAATGGTTACGAAGGAGATCTCGTTGCACCTATGATTAGAGATGTTGGTTTGGCGCTTGCTATGGGTGACACCCCACTTGGAGTCATGGCGGCAAACTTAGGTAAAGTAGGTTCAAATCAAAATGGCGGATGGGAAGATGCAGGTGGAAGAGATTTACATATTGGTGCTTGGAATGTAGGTGTCTTACCTCCTACTGCACCTCTGCCAATAGCCAGTGTTACAATGACAGGTCTGGCTTTTGCTGCTTGGAAAAAGGGCATGCAAAGATTTCATGTTGCTTGTATTGGTGAAGGAGCATCATCATCTGGAGAATTTTGGGAAGCAATGAATTTTGCAGGAACTAGAGGCTTACCAATTACATATATTCTTCAAAATAATCAGATTGCACTGGATACATCACCCAAGAATCAGTCTGGTGTCGAAGTATGGGCTGATAAAGCGATTGCAATGGGATTTCCTAGTTGGACAATAGATGGTTCTGACCCAGCTGCATGGCATGCAAGCGTAGCGTGTGCACGTGAGTTCGCTCTAGAAGGCGGTGGTCCAACATTGATTCATGTAGAAACTATGAGAGGTTGTGGTCATGCTCATCATCATGATGATTTGTATTTAGGAAACGAATCTGGTACTCCTCCAGGATATGTAGACAGAGACTTACTTGCATACTGGGAAGCCAAAGACCCTATTCCCACTCATAGAGAATTGTTACTAAATCTAGGTGTTGAAGAGGATTTAATCATTAATATTGAGGAAGAAGAAAAATTACTGATAGAACAACATAACGACGAATTATCACAAATGGAGTGGCCAAAACCAGAAACAGTTACTAAAGGAGTGACCACACTCAATGATGCGGACACACATTCAGAACATCTTGAAAGATTGAAACAGAGTCAAAATACTGTATCAAAATCACCACTTGAAGTAGGAGAACTAGTTATCGAGTATGCTGAAAAGGGCGGATGGACATATTCTAGAGCAATTCAACAAGCAATGGCAGATATTGCAGATAGATATGGAGATGACTGTGTATTTATTGGTGAAGATATGGAGGTTGCTGGTGCTTTCGGCATGAATATCTCACTGAAAAACGCAGGGCATTCTGATAAATTAGTCGATATGCCACTTTGTGAAGCAGTTATTGTACATACTGGAACAGGTGCAGCTCTCTCGGGTATGAGGCCAATGGTTGAAATTCAATTTGGAGGATTTGCCGCTCTTGGCTTCAATGCACTGGTTAACAATGCCGCTATGTTAAGATGGCGTTGGGGTGCAGATTGCCCAATGACAATTAGGATTCCATTAGGTGCAAGAACACGTTCTGGACCTTTCCATGCAAATATGATCGAATCATGGTTCGCTAATGATCCAGGTTTGGTAGTTCTTGCACCAGGAACTCCTCAAGATGCCTATGACCTACTTGTTGAAGCCGCTGAAATTAATGATCCAGTCATAATGCTCGAACATATTGGCTTGTATGGATTGAGAGGAGGTTTGACTGGATGGGGTCAAAATATTAATCAAAAAGTAGATACTAAAATGGTTAATCAATATATTGAAAATAATCAAAGGTTCAAAATCGGTAAAGCAGAAGTCATCAGAGGCGGTCGTGACATAACCTTGGTTACATGGGGTGCAATGTTACATGTAGCCATTCAAGCAAGCATTGAACTCAGTGCTCAAGGAATTGAAGTTGAAATCATTGACTTAAGGACTCTATTGCCTTTTGATGCAGAAACATGTATTGATTCTGTAATTCGAACAGGAAGATTAGTTGTTCTACAAGAAGGACAGTGGAGCGGAGGCCTAGGGCACACCATCCAAAGTAGAATTCTCGAATCTTGCTTTTATGCTTTAGAATCCAAACCAGCAGTTATTGGCGCTCTTGATACTCCAGTGCCATTTTCACCGCCATTAGAGAATCATACTGTTCCTTCATTAGAGCACGTAATTGAAGTATTGAAAGCCGTGTTCAATTCTTAATTATTTTTTCAATTTTGAAGTTTTGACCATAATGGCCCCATTCAACATAACCAGGCTTAACAAAACGGAAATATTTGGTTTGAAAATTGCTTCCTAAGTCAGGATGTTCTTCACTCAATTCAATATTAATTCTGGTACTGTAAGAACCTAGACAACCTACGCAAGCCTCTCCAATAATACCATCCACAATTACTGGATGCCTTTCAGATAATCTTTCTGGAGGGTTAGAATCAAATGGATGGATGTCATTTTCTAGAGATAAATTCTCTTCTGTAGCAGGTTCAGTCTCAAGTGTTGATTTGTTATTCATATCATAGAATTTAATCTACTAGATATAAACATTTCAAAATCTAATTTTTATGATTATAAATTAGTGGGTTTTATTCATTTACCTGTGGCCTTTGGCAGAAGTCATGAGCGACTACCGTATAGCGATTTTGCCCGGTGATGGAACAGGAAGGGAAGTTGCTTTAGAGGCAGCAAAAATCCTTGACACAATTTCTTCACAGACCAATTATGGTTTTGAGAAAATCGATATTCCATGTGGTGGTCAACTATACAAGGAGACAGGAAAAGAGTGGGCAGAAGGCTCATTTGAACTATGTCGTGATGAAGCAGATGCAATTTTTCTAGGAGCAATTGGCCATCCAGGTTCTTACTTGCCCAATGGTGATTTAGCAGGTGGTTCAGTAATTTTAGGTATGAGAAGTGGCTTGGATCTTTACGCCAATGTAAGACCTGTAAAATTATACCAAGGTGTTTTGCACAAAGTTCACGGAAGATTCGCTCAAATCTGGCAACCAGATATGGTTGACATGACCATTCTTAGAGAAAATACTGAAGGGTTGTATTATTCTTTATTAAAAAGAGCATCTAATAGGGCACAAGGGTTGCCAGACTACGAAATTCCCGAACTTGAATTCCCCGATTTGAAAGGAGAAATAGCGTATGATCCAAGACCAATAACATCTTTTGGAACTGAGAGGCTTGTTAAGATGGGTTTTGATATTGCAAAAACAAGAAATGGAGCGCCAGTGGATGGAATCAGTAAAGTTTCCTGTATCGACAAGAGTAATGTTACAAGAGGTTGTCAGCTATTTAGAAGAACATTTGATAAAGTTGCTTCCAATTATCCATCTATAAAAACTGATTACGGATACATTGATGCGTTTACACAGTGGATTACTAGGAACCCTGAGCATTATGATGTAGTTGTCACTTCAAACATGTTTGGAGATATTGCCACAGATTTAGCATCAATTTTGCAGGGTGGAATGGGTATGGCTGGTTCAGGAAATATCGGAGATGATCATGCATTCTTCGAACCAGTTCATGGTTCATCTCCTAAATATGCAGGAATGAATAAAGTCAATCCGATAGCATCGATTAACTCAGTTCACATGATGATTGACTGGCTTGGTAGAAAAAGTAATGATGAAGGATTATTAGAAATTTCTAATCTTATTGAACAAAGTGTCGAACAGCATCTCAAAGAAGGTAAATTGTTAACTTATGATTTAGGTGGAGATTCATCTTGCAGTGCTGTCGGAGATGCAATTGCCGCAAACCTAAAACAAAAATTATCTCAATTATAATCAGAAATTAAATCAGAACTTTTGTTTAACTGTTACAGTTGAAGTGTTTTCCATATCGATTTGTTCATCATCTTCGTTTTCAAGAATCATATCGACATCTTCTTCGAAATCACTAGATTTATTTCTTTTCAACTCTAATTTGGAAATTTGAGATTGTAATAACTCGAATTCTATTTCCAAGTCATCCATGACATCTCTTACATTTTCCATCTGTTGATGAATTCTTGAGGCTAATTTTTTCATTTTCCTCAATAGTCTCTTATCGGACATAATTCTGCTAGAAGCATCCTAGTTATGAATTAATTCCCTTTAGGGAAACTAATTTTTGGCCTTACTTTTTATCGAATTATATAATTCAGCAGCAAGTAATGCCCCGATTATTGTAGAGATAAAGAAGGCAGGGAGGTTGAAGTACTCACCTGAAATGATATTTGGCCCAAGGGTTCTAGCAGGATTCATGGATGCACCTGTAAATCTTCCAAAGATAAATGCAAGAATACCCACTACAGAACCAACCCAAATTGATACGATTTTTGTATTATCAGTTTTAGAAATAATAAGATAAATACTTGACATTAAAATGAATGTGATGAAAATTTCAATTATCATTCCATATCCTAGAGATACTTTGAATTCAGTCATTCCGTATTTTCCAACAATAATAGCTCCACAAAGGCCGCCTAACATTTGAGCGAATATGTAAGGAAATAGGGCCTTTTTTTCTAGGTGATTAGTTCTATAGAATGCAATGCTGACAGCAGGGTTTATGTGAGCTCCGCTAATGTCTCTAAACAAAAGAATAGCAAGAAAAACAGCAATGCCGAAAGTTGAAGAAATTAAAAAATCGGAGTACCCAAGTTTGATACTATAACATCCTAAAAACACCATCACAGCGGTTCCGAAAAACTCTGCGAAGGTACGTTTGAGCATAAGACGCCGTATTGTAAATGTTTAATGCTTTTTTCTGTAAAATAAATTGAATTAATCATAACCGTGAATAAGTAAGCCCGTCTCGAGTAAACTATGGGGGGTAGTCAAAAAGAGATGGGTATTCCTCAACTTTTGCAATTCAATACCCTGTTAATTTTAGGTGCACTATTCATTGGAATAATTTCTAGTCAGGCATTATCTTCAAATTTTGGTGCGAATAGTTTTGCTATCACGATATTCATTCTTCTTCTTGCACTTGGCTTATTGGTTGTTTCTGCTGATTTTTTCATTGAAGGCGCTAAAGGACTGGCTAGAAGAGGAGGCATTCCCGAGGTAGTTATCGGTTTGACAATTGTTTCAATTGGTACATCTTTACCTGAAATACTTGTTACTAGTACTGCTGCACTGGATTCATCTGGCAATCCTGTGGTTGCGGACTTTGCCATAGGAGGCATCTTAGGTTCAATACTTGTTCAAATAACTCTTATTTTAGGAATTGTTGCACTATCTAGAGGATTAGAAATTAGACCTTCATGGCTAAAGAGAGATGGCCAAGTTATGATGCTATCATTATTACTATTAGCACTCTTTTTACTTACAGACTATGGATTATCTAGACTTGAAGGAATATTCTTATCATTCAGTTATTTCTTATACATATCTTGGTTATTGTACAATCGTAAAGTGATTGAAAAAGAAGAATCTGTAGAGGAGGTTAGTGAATTAAAAGGCATTAGTTGGACAGGAGCGGCTTACTTTGTCATGGTGATTGTAGGTTTGTCTTTAGCAGTTTTTGCTGCTCATTACTTAGTAAATTATGCCAGTGAGATTGCATATAGATTGAACGTACCGCATTCAATTATTGGCACCACAGTATCTGGATTGGGGACTTCACTACCTGAATTAACAATCGCATTAATGGCGGCAAAAAGAAGTCAAGGTGTTGCTATTGGAACTTTGATTGGTTCAAATATCACAGATCCTCTTCTTTCAATTGGTTCTGCAGCTATGATAAGTCCACTTTATATTTCTGATGGAGGTGTAGATATGATAATTTATCTTATTTTACCTTCCGCTATAATTTGCACTTTAATTGCATTGTTTATGATGCGAACATCATACAAATTCAAACGTTGGGAAGGAATAACATTAATCTCAGTTTACTTTGTTTTCCTCGCACTTTGTGAATATTTTAGGCGCAATGGTTTTTGAAATTAAACCATGAAGTCATAACCTACATCCTCTTCGGAACTACATGGTCAACTTCCAGTTAGACGAGATGCAAGAGATGTTAAGAGAACTTGCTAGAGAATTTGCCATTGAAGAGGTTAGGCCTAATGCTGAGCATTGGGATAATGAATCGATTTATCCTAAAGAAGCGATAATGAAGGCTCATGAAATGGGATTATTGAATCTACATATTCCAGAAGAATATGGTGGTCCTGGTCTGGGATGTATGGAAGAAGCAATCGTAAACGAAGAATTAGCGTGGGGTGACCCTGGATTTGCTACTGCTGCTTATGCAACAGCACTTGCCTGCGCTCCAATCATCACAGGAGCAACAGAGGCTCAGAAACAAAAGTGGTTGGGAAAGGTTGCTAAAGAGGGTGCTTTGGCATCTTATGCAGTTACAGAGCCAGGAGCAGGGTCTGATGTTGCGGCTTGTAAAACTACAGCAATAAGAGATGGTGACGACTATATCATCAATGGAGAGAAAATGTGGATTACGGGAGCGGGTTACTCGGACTTCTTCTTTGTCCTTGCTAAGACTGATCCAGATGCAGGCTACAAAGGTATGTCAGGATTTATTGTAGAGAAAGATACCGAAGGTTTCTCTCTAGGTAAAAAAGAGACTAATATGGGGCAAAGATGTTCTGATACTCGTTCAATTATATTTGATAATGTTAGAGTTCCAGCAGACCAGTTGATTGGGGAGACTGAATCCGGTGGCTGGATGAATGCTATGAAAGCATTTGATTTAAGCAGACCAAATATTGCTGCTCATGCAACTGGTCTAGCCCGTGCTTCTTACGAGCATGCATTACAATATTCAAATGAAAGAACTACATTTGGAAAGCCATTACATAAGCATCAATCAATACAATTTATGCTTGCTGATATGAAAACTAAAATTGAGGCATCTAGGATGTTGACTTGGAAGTCTGCGTCTGAATCAGATTCAGGAATTAGGAATACAGAATCTGCAGCACATGCGAAAAGATTTGCAGCAGATACGGCAATGGAAGTTTCTACTGATGCTGTACAAATTTTCGGAGGATATGGTTATTCAGAAGAATATCCAGTAGCTAGATTGATGAGAGGAGCAAAAGTGATGCAAATTTACGAGGGTTCATCTCAAGTTCAAAAAATGATTATAGGAAGAGAAATCACTAAAAATTTCTAATCTCTCTTTCCGTCATGATACTTGTCATCTTCTCTTTCCCAATCAAGGATAAAATTATCCAGTTGTTCTAAATTTTCTTTTTCAGTTTTTTCTTCCAGTCTTCTATTATTCAATTCATCCCAGAATTCTTCATCGAACATTTGACTGTCAATGTAATGTTCATCAAAATCCATGAACGGTGGATTTTCTATAATATCTGATTGTTGTTCCTCTAGTTCCATTTCATCGATGTCAAGATAATTTTGAAAGTTTTCATTGATGTCTATTTCGGTCATTATACCTTCATCTTGGAACACAATGATTTCTTCTAGAAATTCTCTCTTGCAAACTATAAATTGTGCCAAGAGAGGTATACTCATCGCAGTTCTTTTATCATTTCTTAATGACAAAGCCAAGGAAGCAAGTCGATCACCAATCGGTAAATCTCTACTCCTCCTTCCAGTATTAATACAGAGGTCAGCATTGTATTTATTATTCCTAATCAAGTCATATTTTTGTGCAGCGCCTCGCACATTAATTTGCCAGATTGACATTTCTCTAAATGGGCTGAAATCATTAATATCGGTTTTCCTCGCAGATATGTGGTACCACCTTCTTGATTCACCATTTACAGTCATGTGGAATTTTTCATTGTCAATAATTCTAACATTCAACCAATCATTTTCTTTAGCGATATCTTTGAGTAATTCTAAAGAACGTTTTGTAGGGTCTTGCTTAGACATAGGTTTTGAAAACATCAACACTTTATTAAGGATTAACGATAAAAAGAAAAGACTGTTTTCTTTATCATTAATATGGCAAGCAAAGTACCTGCAATTATCATTGCAGCCGGCGAAAGCAAGAGGCTTGGTCGACCGAAGGCTTTTGTTGAGGTTGCCGGCAAAACTTTACTTCAGCATGCATTAGAAAAAATCATGATTTCAAAATGTGATCCAATTGTCGTAGTTACGAATCAAGATAATCTTTTCAAAGCCACGACACTATCTAAAAATGCAACCGTTGCTCTAAACTCAAATCCAGAACTGGGCCGAACGGGTTCAATACAAGTAGGACTTAAAGCCATAATCAATGATATAGGTAAATTGCCTGAAAAAATAATTTTTATTCCGGTTGATAGACCTGGTTGGAAATCAGGTAGTATTGCTAAATTGACAGAATCCAAAACTAGTTCATGTTTATCTTTTAATGGCGTAAAAGGGCATCCAGTGTCGATAGTAGGCGAAGACTTACATTCAATTTTAAATGCTCACAAAGATACTCCACTAAGAGAAATAGTCTCATTTTATCCAATCGATGTTGATGAGTCAATGCTTCATTTGAATATAGATACTGAAACAGATGTTCAAGAATTACTTCAAAATGAGAACTTTTTCCTAGAACTTTAATCCGTAAAGAGTATTTGTGAAGAACTTTAGCATCGGCCATGACTGCAGCTGTTCTTAGGTGGGCATTGGGCTGCTTAGAATTGCAAAAAGTTACAGTAGTCGCAACAGTAATTGAAACATCAGGAAGTGTTCCAGGGAAGACAGGCGCACGTATTGCAATGAGTGATATGGGTGAAAACTGGGTTGGAACAATTGGTGGAGCTGGATTGGAATTGAAGGTTCTAAACCGATGTACTGAGCTGATTAGAAATATTTCGAAACCATATGGTGAGATTCAAACCTTTGGCTTGAACAAAGGTGCGAAGGGCTATGAAGTACAACCGCTTGATTCACTGTGCGGGGGCAGAGTTACCCTGTCAATTGAGGTGATGATTCCTATGCCACATATTCTATTGATTGGTGGTGGTCATTGTGCTCAAGCACTTTCGAAATCTATCGATTTATTAGGTTGGAAATATTCAGTTCACGATACTAGGGATGAATATTGCAATTCGAAATTATTTCCTACGGCTGAAAATCTCTATTCTAATTCAGTTGATGAATTTTTGATAAAAATAGATGCAGAGTTATCAAAATTTTCAGATATTCTTCTTCTGGGTCATGATTGGAGTGAAGATCAACAACGTTTGTTGGGAATACTAGAAAAGTTCACACAAAGAGATGAAATTAGTAATTCAAAAACAACTCCTCGAATCGGTGTTATAGGAAGTAGATCAAAATGGCAAGAATTTGAAAAACAAGGATTAGAAAAAGGTATTGAAAAAGAAATTCTCGATGCCGTCATATGCCCTATTGGACTCAATATCGGCGCTGAATCTCCTGAGGAGATTGCAGTTGCGGTTTTAGCACAAGTAATGTCATTTTACAAACAAGTTGAACCTAGTGAACCAAATTGGAGAGAACAAATTTAATCATTTAAACACTTTATCTCTAAAAAAAGTCAACTCTTCTATCGATTCCAAGATATCATCTAAAGCCAAATGAGAGGCTTTTTTATCGTATTTTCCTACCTCGGGGAACCATCTTCTAGCTAATTCCTTGATGGTAGATACATCTATCATTCTGTAGTGCAAGAATTCAGCAACTTTTGGCATTTCCTTTTCTAAAAATCTTCTATCATTCCATACGCTGTTTCCACACAGAGGAGCAGTATTCGGTTCTACCCATTTTTCTAGGAAATCTAAGGTTTCTTTTTCAGCAATATCTAAACTCACTCCTTCATTTCTAATTCTTTCAACCAATCCACTACCGAAATGGTGAGTAGTGTTCCATTCATCCATTCCTTCAATTAGTTTCTCATCAACTCTAATTGCTAGGTTTGGCCCTTGGGCTAAAATATTTAATTCACTGTCTGTAACAATTGTCGCAATCTCAATAATTGATTCTCGTTCTATGTTTAGACCTGTCATCTCTAGGTCAATCCAAACTAAACGCTGTTCTCTCTCGTCCATATGCCGGCCAAATCATCATTTCTTTTCAAATGGGCGTAGTGTTGATGTATTATCCCATAGAGGAGAGGTTATGTCCGACGATGCGATAGAGGCAGAATTGGTTCCAGAGGTGAACAATACTCGCTTAATTGTGGCTTTGTCGATTACCTTTCTCATAATCGGTTCAATTCTTTTTGCACTTTCTCGAGACTCAGTTGAAGAAAATGAAGTCCAAACAGTCGTATCAAGTGATGATAATTGGAGGGCATTCTCTGTAGTTGCTCCGATTGATACTGGAATAAATGTATATCACGATCACTTTAGGACAAATGAAACATATCCTCAATGGCTACTCGATGGATTAGGTGTAAACAAGGTATGTGAATTGACTTTCACAGGTACATGGCAGGAGAGATATGATTCCGATAAAGCATCTTGCTGGGATACTCTAAACGCCACAGATATTGTTTATTTTCCAGGAACAAAAATCATTGGCACTTCTCCTGATGGAGACAGTGAAATCTTAATTTTAGATGATCCCAATGATGGTCATGGTTCTGCGGTTACTGGTGCAGTTCATGATGCAAATCCGAATGCAGTAATTTTCTTCGTTGAAGGGTTCAGTTCTGAGGCTGTTTTAGCCGCTGCTAATCAACCCCTTGTCGATGTAATTACTACATCGTTTGGAGCGATTGGTTCAATTCCAGTTCCAGGAATTGAAGATGCTACGGAGGTTGCGGTAGTTCAGAAAAATAAACTTCATACCGGAGCTGCTGATAATTCTCCTTCTCCAGCACTGCAAGATGCTACTGCTGGACCTCCTTGGTCAATTGGAATCGCTGGTTATGCTGAAGAAGGAGATGACCAAAAAGAGATTATGTCTGGTTCCTATCCTGATATTTCAGCAGATTGGACTCAATTGCTACCAAATCATGATGATATCGATGGCTACCATGAAACTTCAGGAACTTCCTTTGCAACACCTAGAACTGCCGGAATAATCTCGTTTGTATTAGAAAATCTTCGCGATGAATTTGGTGATTTTGGTTCTGGGGCCTCTCAAGAAAGAGGAGGGTTTCTAGTTAACGGGACAAATATGACGATTTCAAATTCACAAGTTAGGGAGGCGATTAACCTCTCAGCATGGTATCCTGATTTTGGGTGGGATCCAACATCTGGGACTATGCCAATATCGCCAGTTCTACCGTGTACTCAAACTGGATGGGGATTGGTTAATTTGTCTAATATTCAACCAATAATCAAGCATTTGAATGGTAGTGAAACACTTCCTCAGAGAGCTGCAGATGTGGTTACTTGTATGCAAGTGAATCAAGATGCTAGAGAAGCATATTGGGGAGCATATCCTAGTCTGAGTGATAAATCTGATTTAGTGGCATGTTCTATAGATTGTGCCATTAGGAGAGATTGAATCGTCAATATTACTAAAAAACAAACCATTGATTAATCAGCACTGTTTCGCAATCCTTGGTGCTATATTGAGAAAGATGAGTAATTTAATTTCTATCGCCATGGTTTTGATAATGCTGATGCCTTCTCTGGGCACCATTATACCTGTTAATTCTGAAAAAAGTGAAGTCGAAGAAGAGCCATGGTGGATTGACACTACAGTTGATAGAAATAAGAATGGAATTGGAGATATGATTGAAAAGCATATCGATAATCCAATATTATTACAAGACGGCACTCTTCCAATTATTGTTGATTTTGACCACACTCCGGATGCGGAAGATGTAATGATTTTAGAGCAAGAAGTTTCTTTTGAGCATGAATTTTTCCTTCCAGGTATTGACGCTTTAGCGGGTAGATTACCAGTTTCAATGCTCGAAAAAACAACTCAAATACCAGGAGTTGTAATGTTAGAACTAGATGGAATAATGTCAATTCAGAATGGTGATGCAGTAGTTCTTCACGGCGTAGATTCCGCTTGGCAAGAAACCGGGTATGATGGTTCAGGAACCACAGTGGCGATTATTGATACTGGCATTGATGGTGCTCATGCCAGTTTAGATGATCAAGATGATGACAATTCAACAAATGACCCAAAGGTAATCGCTT
>PBXE01000059.1 GCA_002727485.1 Methanobacteriota archaeon
TAGTTGAGTATTGCTATCAATCTCTATGTTTACTATGTCGCCAACTTCCTTGGAATCTAGTATTGTTAAGCGCATTGTCTCCGGGATAATATGTAACTCAAAACAACCATTCTTAATTTCACCAACGGTTAGGGAAATTCCGTCAATGGCAATGTAGCCTTTTTCAGTAAGATATTTTTGAACTGAAAGTGGAGCTAGAATACTCAAAGACATCTGGTCACCTTTTTTGGCTTTCGATTTAATTATTCCAGTGTCAAAGATATGTCCTGATAAAATATGGCCACCTATTTCATCGCCAAATTTCAACGATCTCTCAATATTCACAAAATCACCAACTGAAATGTCGCCTAGGTTTGTCCTTGCTAGAGTTTCATCGATGATATCAAACTGAACGTTATTTGATTCAATTGAGACCACAGTAAGACATACGCCATTAATTGATACACTAGCACCTATGTCCAAATTTTCAACATTGGGCAAACCTATTGTCATTGAAGTGACCGTATTTACAGAAGTAATGGCGGTTATCTCGCCGACACCTTGTACGATTCCTGTGAACATTTTCATCACGTTAGTCTTTGTTTCTTGCCAATTCAAGAATTCTTGCAATAATTTTCCTAGTACCATCTAGGTCGTCTGATAATCCTTCAACTCTAGTAACAGTTATTTTGTCATAACCTAATTCTTGTAATTTAACTCGTATTGAATCTTCGGCATGCTCTTGGTCATAACCTAAGGCAATTATGTCGGGATCAACAACTGGTAATATTTCAAAAATTGAAACATCCGGTGAGTTGCCAATGATTGCTTCATCTACTGGTTTTAAGCCCTCTACCATACGCCTTCTAAGTTCATGATTTGTAACCGGTTCATGTTTCCTAATCCTAACTGTATCATCGTGAGCAACCACAACGGTTAGGTGACTCCCTAGAGACTTGGCTTGCTCGAGGTAGTGTAAATGTCCAGCATGGAGTAAATCAAAAACTCCAACTGCCATGACCTTCATAATATCCTCTCCATATCAGTGCTGTAAGATAATATTCATGATACTACCGATTAACATTAATTGTTCAGTGCTTGAATAATGTCAGCCCCTTCAAGGAATGGTATTCCTCTATCACTGGCCCACTTTTTAGCTGCTTCAACTGATAAAGCCAAATCTCCATCGGGCTGAAGCATCTCTGCACCAATAACCACGGGCGAAACATTTGACAGTCTAGCCAAACCAACTGCTAGTTCGGTATGACCTTGCCGCCGAGTTAGGCCACCTTCTGTCTCTCGACAAACAGGTATGTGTCCAGGTGTTCTAAATTCCTGGCCAAGTAACCTTTTTGCCTCTTTGCCATCAATTCCATTATCAAAAACCTCGTTAGTCAACTCGGCGAATCTCCTCGTAGTAAGGCTACGATCTTTATCTGTTATCCCGGTATAAGTTTCCCGATGATTGAGTGACAAAGTAAAGGCAGAGCGTGAATCATATCGCAAATCATTGGTAACCAATTCTTGTAATACATCAAATTGATTCATGAGGGCTTCATGTGTATGTAAATCCTGAAGGAATGGCAGACCAAAGCGTTCACCTACTTCATGGCCGATGGCCAAGAATAGTAGGCCACCACAATCTTGGCGCAATTGCCTCATTGTTGCTGGCGTAGCATGCTGGGCTGAAAATAACAGGTCGGTCTCGCCCTCCCTTTTTTCTGAGTCAAAAAGACACACTGGTAAACCGTTGGAAAACGCTGCAACTGCCTCTTCAACCGAATTGCTCATGCCCACGGGTCGTACCTCTCATTGATGAAGTGTCGCATATCATCATAACAAAAAAAACTACCTTTTTCCGGGTATTTTTGTCCTATTAACGGAAAGGTCTTATCATTAGATGACCATTGGCTTGTACCTGCGGGGGGATGGTGTTGCCAGTTAAGTTAGGTCCAGCAGGAATTCCATTATCGTGTAAAGGCCGTACAATTGTCGAAGGTATGGACGACATTATTTCTCTTGGTTTAGAAACTATGGAAGTTCAAACAGTAAGAATGATTGCCCCTCAACATTTTGAACAATACTGGCAAGCAGGTGTACTGGCCAACAAAACTGAGTTTGAAATGAATATTCACGGACCATACTACTCGGAATTACTTGGTGACAGAGTTGAGAGAGGACGCTCCTTGACAAAGATTGAGTCGACTCTACAAGCAGCGAAAACAATCAATGCTAGACACATAACCCTCCATGCCGGTCATTATGGTGAAATGGGTAGAGGTAAAGCCGCTAATGAACAACTAGCTAACGTTTTTGCTGGAATTGTTGACAGAGTTCACGAGATTTGGCATGATGATGAGGATATCTATCCAGTATTTCCATGGTTGAAGGATGGGACACCTTCGAAAATTGGTATTGAGACTTCCGGCCGACAAGAGTTATGGGGGAGTCTAGAGGAAGTTCTTGAAGTTGTAAATCACGTTGAAGGAACCGTACCTGTGCTAAATATTGCCCACATTCATTCTAGAGGTCATGGAAGCATGAGAACCTCTGAAGATTACGGTGAGATGTTCGATCTTGTAAGAGAAACTATTGGAACTAAGGAATTCTATTGTCACTTCTCCGGAGTTGAGCACAGAACTGGAAATGCAATGCATTACACTCAAATCAAGAAATCCGATTTGAACTTCGAACCATTGGCTGAATTCATTGTTGAGGAAGGTGGATGGTTGGATATTACTCTGATTTCAGATTCACCATTGTTAGAGCACGATGCAATGTATATGTTACAGAATATCGAGAAAGCCCGACATAAGCAACTTGAACGTAAAGCAAGAGAAGACAGAAGGAGAAGTTTGGCCGCTCAAACTGGCAGGTCTGCTGAAGAAATCAAGGCTAGAGAACTTGAAATTGCTAGTGCCAGAAACAAAGCCGCAACCGCTGAAATGAAAGAAAAAGCAGCAGCTAAGAAAGCTGAAGAAGCGGCAAAGGCCGAGGAAAAGTCTCCAGTTGAAGAACAAAAATCCGAACCAAAAAAAGAGACTAAACCTAAACCCTCCAAAGCAAAAAAGACTGAGGAAAAAGATAGCGAGGATGTATTTGACTTCGATGAAGAAGATGAAGATTTATTTTGACCGCATCTAATCAATACCATCCTCAAATCAATAATTTTGCTATAATATAGCGGCAACTAACATAAGCACAATACAAATCGCAGATTCGGTCAACATGGCACATATTGCAATTCTAGGTTTAGGAAATTGGGGTACTGCGGTCGCTAGAATGTGGTTATTAGAAGGCCACAAAGTCAAAGGATGGACAATAGAGCAAGAAGTGTATGAATCGGTTGTAATGGATGGTGTTAACAAGAAATACCTACCAGATCATTCTGTTGAAGGCCTAGAAGCCACAATGAGAATTGATGAAGCATTGGATGGTGTTGAGATTGTCGTGTTAGCAATTCCTTCTTCTGTAATATTAGATGTAGTCGATGATATAATCCCTCATCTAAGACCTGGTCATGTCCTTATTGACCTAGCAAAAGGCTTAGCCCCTGGCAAGAGATTAATTTCACAAGCGATTCATGAAAAATTGAAAGTCGCACAAAAATCCAACCCATTAGCCGTTGTGACCGGGCCAACTATTGCCCCTGAGGCTGCTGGTGGAGTAATCACAACCGCACTTGTAGCTAGTGAAGATGAATCTGTTGCCAAGCGCCTGGCTGATACACTAACAACTCAGACATTTATTCTCCATGCTGCTTCAGACCCAGTGGGTGCTGAATTATGGGGTGCGTTCAAGAATGTCATTGCTCTTACATGTGGTCTTGTTGATGGTTTGAAAAAGGTGGGGACGCTTGGTGGAGACAATCTAAAAGCGGCAATTTTCATGGCAGGCTTCAAAGAAGGTTGTCTGCTTCTTCCACAACTTGGAGCCAAAGCAGAAGTTGCATTTGGCCCTGCGGGATTAGGCGATTTGTATGTAACAGCAACCTCGCCATACGGTCGAAATCGTAGCATGGGTGAGAAATTAGGAACGGGTCTTTCCGTAGATGAGGCACTAGCAGAGATGACCATGGTAGCAGAAGGTGTTAGAGCCGCTAGAATGTTCATAACTAGGGCTGAAGATGAAGGAATCAATGTTCCGTTCACCAAAGCAATCAACGCACTTCTCGATGGAGACATCGATGCAGAAGAGTGTTGTCGTCGAATTGTTGGCCTTAATTGATTCAATTATTCGTCGGTGTTGTTTTGTATGACATTAGTCTAGGGATATCATGGCGGAGGAACTGAGTGAACTAGAAGCAAGACTGTTTGAGTGGATTCGACAGTCTGACTTTGAAACTGTTCCTTGGTCAACTGCTAGTGCTGCTAAAGCATTCAAAGTCAAGAAAGATGAGATTTATGAGGCTGTTGCTGGCTTGACAAGAAAAGTTCCAGATCGAATTCAAGTATTCTACAAATCCGGTGCAGTTCACATTGCAGCTGAGTAATCATTACTCTTCTAGCGCCTTTCTGTGAATTTTCATTGCGGCATCGCTAGGCAGTAATACAGTCCACCATTTTGGTCGCTTGAAATCGCTTTCATCGGTCACATAAGAGCGGATAACCATCGACAATATATCGATAATCACGACCACAACAAATATCACTATCAAGAAAGCCATAGCTTTGTCATAAACGAAGAATTTTAGATTTGTATCAATATATTGCCCTATACCGCCAGCACCAACTAGGCCCAAAACAGTTCCATGTCGTACATTGTATTCAAACATAAATAATAATTGACTTATCAAATTATTACTTGACTCAGGAATTACAACGAATAAGAATCGTTCAGATTTGGTTAGCCCCATTGCCATTGAAGCCTCTAATGGTTCGTTAGCAATACCTTCAATTGCTTCATACTGAAGTTTGCCCAAATAACCAATTGTGTACAATGTCATTGCTAAAACTCCTGAAAAAGGACCAAATCCAATCGCAATCGTAAAAATTAGTGCCCAAATAATACTAGGTAAACTTCGAAGGCCTGCTAATACTACTCTTGCTGCCATTGCGATTGGAAGAGGATACAAGTTATTCGCTGCTAAAGATGCTATTGGCAATGAGATTACAAATCCAAGAACTGTAGCAATAAATGCCATTTGAATTGTTTCTGAAATACCTTTCCATGCTTGAGAACAGAAAAAACCAATCTCTGAGTTACACTTTATGTTAGGCTCTGATGATAAAATTGACCAATCAGGAGGAAACAAATCTTGAGTAAAAAATATGTAAATTTTCTCAAAACTACCATCAATTGTTGACCAATCTTCTACAATATCATTAATTGCTAGGATTGTTAAAACCCCAGTAGCAATAATCCATAGCAGGAGTTTTTTGTTCACTAAACCCTCTCCTCGATGATTTGATTATCCACAATACGCCAAATCCTTGTCGCTATGCTTCGAGCAATATTTTCTTGATGTTCAACCATCACTAAAGTGGCATTTATCTCACTAAGTTGAGTCTCTAAAATATCTATGATTGAATCGATATTATCAGCATCAAGTTCACCAAGAAATTCATCTGCNANAATNAATTTNGGCTTCTGAATCAAGGCTCTTGCAATNGCNACACGTCTTTGTTGACCACCAGANAAAATNCTAACTGGNTCATNAGANANTTCNCTAATTCCTAATTTTTGTAATAATTGATCNACCTCTTTATTCANCTCNTCGCCNANACCNAAGAATGGNAANTGTAGNCGAGANTTNCTNGTTCTTGCACCAAGCATAACATTGTTCTTAGCGCTACTATGNCTTACTAAACCTAGNTTCTGCGGAATNTAACCTATATGGCCTCTGCNAGAACAATTGTTATTGATTTCTCCTGACAATGGTGNTATTAGACCGGCAATNGTCCGAAGTAAGGTAGTTTTACCAACACCAGATGGACCAATAATTGCAATTCTATCTCCAGTGTAAATTTCTGCAGTTATATCTTTTGCCAAAGATTTGCCATATCCAATATTTAGGCCACGTAGTTGAATAATGGGTTCTAAACCAGTGGTTAAATCGGAGGAAATAGTAACTTCATCCACTGGTTTAGGCCGCCCCAAAAATTCACCCCATTCCACTGCGGCAAGCAGATTGTATTTAGGAACTACCCTATCTAGGACTGGTCTTGTGCTTCAGTAATACCATATTTTTCGTCATGATAGTACTTTGACAATCCAGGTATTGCTGATAACAGATCAGAATAACTTCCCAAATGGTTCTGGCTATTTCCTGCAGCTAAACCGTAGCCCTTACTTGTGACGCTAGATAGAATCTCTCCACCGCATTGAACTTGAGGGATGTCAGCAACGATATGAGTTACAGTATTGTAGCAACCTGTGTAAGTCTCTCCATTCATATCATAATCTTCTACCCACATCTCATCATTCCAACTTAACATTGAATTCAAGATTGCATTTCTAGTCCTAACATCAAGTGTTTCCGGATTGTACATTATCGGATGGCTTGGAGAGGAACCCCATGCAGGCAATTGGACGTATTGATCTAAAGGCAAACACCAATCAGAATTGTCATTTGAATCCTCATTATCACAATATTTGTGAACAGTACTGAATTCATCACCTTTAGCAAATGCGACATCTCCATAACCCTCGCTTAAACACTCGAGAGCGCCTGAATATCCNGAATACAGTCCACCACTTTCTGGTATGGAAGCTGGATTTCCTGCTCCNGTTGAGCCATCAAAATGACCATTTATGGTATCCCTTAGAGAATTGATATCTTCAGTATCACCTACAGGATTTACATAACCATTACCAATCATGTAACCCATTGGCATCAACATTCCCGCAGATTTCAACCAACCAGTGTGGCATGATGTTTTTCCAGCNAATTCGGCAAACGGATCAGTTGTGTCATCTCCATCAAGGTGATATTGTGCCATAGTACTGTTTGCCAGTACCCATGCTGCTGCATTGTAGTATGTATCTCGTTCAGCGGTTGTGGTTTCAACCGCTAAGACTTGTAGATTATACTCTTTCCAGGCAATCCATGCTGGACCTCCTTCCATGAAACCAATGTCTGCATTACCAAATCTAAGGGCTTGGATAATCATACCTTCAGATGACACATCATACAATTCAACATTTACTCCAAGATCATTTTCTAATCTTTCAGCCATTCCTATTGCGTTGGCATTAGCGGATGAGTCCTCTGCAAGATAATATGCTATGGTTATTGTTGACTTGATATCAGACAAAGCAGTTCCACCATCAAATGCATTGCCATATTTTGTGGATATTCCAGGTATNTTTTCTAATGCAGCACCATATGTGCCAAGATGGTCTTGGGAGTTGGTTGCAATCATTGCATCAGTACCAAGAACCTCTTGTAAAATTGCTAGGCCTTGTTCATCGTNCTTCATCTGNACCAATGCGTCTTGGATAGNTTGTTCTTTATCTTCTGCCAACACATCTTCGTTATACATTACAGAGTGAGAAGGAGATGAGCCGAATTTTGGAAGAGGTACATATTGGCTTATGTCTAAACACCACTCAGCATTATCTGTAGCATTCTCATTTGCACAATAACTGCCAACAGTTGAATCCTTAGCAAACGCTACATCTCCATACCCATCACTCAANCACTCCAATGCTCCTGCGTAGCCAGAATACAATCCACCGCTGNCTGGTATGGATGCAGGATTGCCTTTACCAGTTGAACCATCGAAGTAATCATTAATCGTAGTCCTAAGAGTCTCGGTATCCGACAAATCTCCTTGAACATTAACGTAACCATTGCCTATCAAATATCCCATTGGCATCAACATACCTGCCGACTTTAACCATCCTGTGTGGCATGAGGTTTTTCCTTCTAGTAGAGCGAATGGATCTGTATTCTCATCATCGTCATTCAAAGCTAACTCCATTTCACTACCCTTGAGTACCCATGCATGGGCATTATAGAAGGCTCTTCCATCATCTTTTGTGTCGGCTGCTAGAACTTCTAAGTTGTAAGCATTCCATCCAACCCAGGCAGGACCTCCGTCAATATTCATTGCTATGTCAGCATTTCCGAATCTCAATGCCTCCATTGCTAAGGCAGCACTGTCAACATCATAGATAGTGACATCCATATCTAAGACATCACAAAGATAGTCTGCTATTCTACTTGGGTTATCAATAGATTCAGGGGTCAAATCATCCTTAAGATCAAATGCGATCTTTAACTCATCACCACTACAGTTTGACGAGTTGGATTCTTCTTCATTTCCTATACATCCTGCAAGACTTGCAGAAAGTAGGGTTATCAGTATCATTNTTGCTGGTATTTTTGCTTTAATCATGNTATCACTTTAGGTTGCCCGAAAAGTGACTCATATATATNNTTTAGGCTNCCCTAAANTTTCATTATTCNNTGNCTANTCACTCANNTAACCANTGNACTGTGAGGCTCTCAGCATATCTNTCNCTGTNGACAATCCGGTATGTCCTATTGGTCTAACCACTACAAGAATATCTAGCTCACCACCCCAAGATGATTCCGCCGCACAGAAAACTTCGCCAACTTTAATCCCTTGAGGATCAGAACTTAACGTTAAACTCCTTAACTCATACAGCCTTATATCCAGTTCATGCCTTTCTCCACCTACATCATAAGTATGGGTTTTCTTGTCCTTAATCGGCAATAATAGCATCTCATTTTCATCAATATCAAAAACAATCTGTTCATCTAACAACTGAATTGCTTGTACCATTCTAGACTGTTGCATATCAAAAATATCGGCAATTGCTAGAGTGGATGATGCTGATGCAAGTTTACCTAATTGATGAGGCGTTCTAAGGCTAAGTGATTGGACGATTTCAACATTCAAGCCTCCATCTGTTGGCAGCATTAGCCAAGTGTATTGTTGTCCTGATGGATACCAAGGTGCGTTTGGATTTTCAACAAATAATGGCTCACCCCACTCTTCTGGAGACTTGGGGTTTGATGTTGGTGCAAAACCGCCAATTAACAGAATAACAATCATAGAAACTATCGCATAAGTTCGAACCTTGCCAAATTCTTGCCATGACTCTCTACCAGCTGGACTCAGTGCTGAGAGAATCAATGCTAGTGGTAAAACTATCAATACACCCCATGGAATTAACCATAAAAGTGCCACACATACAATCAGCATTTCCAAACCTTTGTCGCCATATGCTAGTCTGTATTCGATTTGTCCCTCAGGTTCATTTCGCCTCGAAATGTAAACTATCAAAAATAGAACTGCTACCATAAGAAAGGATATGATAACCGAGAAAAGCATCTTAAACAGATTGAGGATTAAGTAACATAGCAATAATGTTTGCCAAATATATTGATTTCCAAGTTAATTTGTCATAGTTGAACCAACAGGCCGCATTATGGCAGACAAGGTTATCGAGTTAATTGATATCACATTCCGCCACAAAATTCCCAATCCAAAATTTACTAATCCTTGGAAAACACGTAAAGGACCTGGGATTTTCAAAATGAATTTCACGCTTGAAAGCGGAAAAATTCTTGGCCTAGTTGGCCCCAATGGCGCTGGAAAAACCACCTTATTGAGAGTTCTAGCAGGGATTATTCCTATTGATGAAGGAAACATAAAATTGAATGGTGTAGACTTGAGTCTATCCGAAGGCTCGATTGATGAGCAATTAAGGTCGAATATTGGACATATGCCAGAACAAGTAAGGTGGTCTGGAAATATTTCTGTTATAGAAACCTTGAATCAATTTGCAGAGATGAGGTCTGCACCATCCTCTAGCAAGAAATTACTCAGTCTAGTTGGGCTAAGCGCAAAATCTGATGCTTCACTTGACGAGTTAAGTCAAGGAATGCGTCAAAGATTGAGTTTAGCGATTGCTTTGATGGGTTCACCAAAGATACTGTTACTTGATGAGCCGTTTAACGGCTTAGACCCTGTAGCAGCAAAATCTGTCGAAAAAATGATTCGAGAATTAGCTAGCAAGGGTGTTTCGATAATCATATCATCGCATCAGGTAAGTGGACTTGTTGGTTTAATCGATCAATTACTACTAATCCATCGCGGACAAATTGTTGCTGATGGAACCATCGATGAGATAGAATCTAGGCTTGGACTAGATAACAGAATAGAAATACGGGGGCTAGGTGAAATTCCCAATTTTGCTGACTTATTTGAAATTGAAACGGTCTTACATAGTGATGTCGATGGTGATTATTGGATTTGTACCATTCAAAATCCAGGCGCAAATGCTGTCAAGAAAATTGTTGATGCGGGATTTGAAATTATTGAATGGAAAAGAAAATCTCCAGATATCGTTGAGTTATTGTGCCAAGCCACAGGATTAGAAATAGAAGATATCGGCATGGAGTTACAAACCTCAAACATGATGCCTTTGAGGTCAAAAACAGAGGAGGAATAAGATGTTCAATCGTGAAATGGTAGCCGTTGCTAAGCGTATCATGAGTGAGAAACTCACCTCTACTAGGATGTTTATTATGTTACCAATATTGATTTTATTCATACCGGGAATGGCTTGGGGTTTTTCTGACCCAGAAATCATGTTACCTGGAGGAATAACCCCTGATAGTGTCATGGAAGCGATGTTCTATACTAGTCTAGGGGTAGTCTTTGCTGGAACTATGTGTGGAGTTCTACTGTCCTTTGACGGCATAAGTAAAGACCGATTTAGTGGCGTACTTGAGGTTAAACTATCTCAACCAATGCCCCGAGAAAAGCAAGCGGTTGGAATTGTCTTAGGGCACTGGTTAGCAATCTTAACTCCGGTCTGGATACTATGGTTGATTTCAGTAATAATTACTAGTTATCGCTTGGATATGTCGCCGGGATTAATGGAAACCATCGCTTCATTTGTCTCTGTGGGACTAATTTTATTCTGGTATGTTGCGTTTAGTTTGATTGCTTCGACGTATTCCAAGGACCAAGGTACTTCTATTGCATTTGGTGTTGGGATGTGGTTTTTATTCACATTTTTGTGGGCTCTAGTAACCTCCATGGTGGCCTTTGCATCAGGGGTAAATGTTGGTGAAGTGAATAATCAAGAGATGATAAGAATTGAAGGGTTTTTGGATTTGTTATCTCCCAATGGCGTATTCCACCATTTACTAGAGACTAATCTCGCCGATGTTGATAGAGGAGTTCCTAAGATTATCACTTGGTTATCTGCACTATCATGGACCATTCTTCCTTGGTTTTGGTTCAAATCCCGTATGACAAAGATACAACCATAATGACAAATTCATGACGATGTTATCCAAAGAGTATTAGACAGGCATAGCCTACCGATAAGTATGGCAGCAAGACGTTACTATGTTTCAGCCACAGCGATTACCATGCTAATTATGATGTTAATGATGAGTGTAAGCAACGGAATTACTACTCAAGAACTAACTACAAATGACCAAATGGAAACCGAAGGCAGACAGGATGGTCTGTCTGATGTAGATTGTTCTGGATATACTTTCGAAGACCTATTTGACTATAACTTCGCTCTGTTTAACATCGACATCGGAGCTGATTGGGCTACTGCTGGAATGAGTGCAACAGCGTTCGTTAACGGTAGCAATTCGGCAACAGTTAGAGAAAATCTAGACGGCCTGTTTGAAGGCGCACCGGGTGGAGCAAATGGTTGGATTAGTACTGATGAGCGTGAAGCCGTTAGAGAAATAGGGCCAATGTGTATTGAAGATATGGAAACACGATTGGGACTTAGAGAAGGAGTACCGCATAGAACAGATAGCGGTGTTGATTGGAATGACTTGGAATTCGTTGAGGAAGGAATTGCTCTTGATGAAGTAGATCTCGTTGCTCCAAATCATCCAGAGGAAAGGTCTTGCACCAACTTTGGTGCCAATCCAGATTGTAAAGAGATACCAGTTTATGCAACTGATGATTTACAAATCAGCCTTTTCGTTAAAAATGGTGAAAGTAATAACATGAGATTTGACCAATTACCAAACAAAGGTGTTTCCGATTTCACCCTTGCTTTAAATGTCACAAATATGACAAATGCTGAGTTAGTTTTGACTTTCCCTGCACTACAAGGACTTAGGATTGCAGATTACTCCATGGAAGATGATGGCGTAGCACTTGTTGAAGGTCAAGACTATACCGCGCCCGTTGAAGAATTCCTGCCTGATGGAAAGCTAAGAATCTATCAACATGTAGATTATGACAAGGCTGATTGGCCTGTTGGAAGGAACTTATTCATCGACTTCACGACAACTGAACCTGAGTCAAATGATATCCCTCAATGGACTAATGCTAAACCAAATAACAATTCAATCATTCCATTGATGACTGGTACGGAATATCTTACCGTAACCGCTGAAGAATTATCTGACTGGGCTACTGATTCAAACGGTTGGGCGCTCAATTGTGCATTCACAGAAAATGGTTGGACCTCAAGGCAAGATGAAACTGGAAATTTGTTAGTAACCTCTCCTTCTGGAACAACTTCATCAACGGCCACATGCAGTGTTAGTGACCCATTCGGTGCAGTTGCTGAAGAAACTCTTGACTTTACATTTGGACAGCCATTCACTGCTACAGCAGCAATCAATGATGGTGAAAATATTGATTTCACAATAACCCCATCTGGCCTAGTTGCTGAAATGACTGTTAGCGCTCATGCTCATCAAGATAATGCAATGGGTTCAATGAGGTCATCTATGGCTAGTAATCAACCAATTACCATCGCCTTGCCTATGGATGGACTAAAACCTGGCAGTGTGATGGTTATGGGTTCTGCTTCAGCCAATAACATGATGAATTTTGCATACATGCTAGACTTTGGTTTGGAGAAACAAAGCCTTCCGCCTACTGTTACTTTGAAGATGAGTTTTGATGGTAAGAACGCTACATGGGATGCAAGTGGGTTACAATTCACTCTCAAAGGAACAGTATCAGATCCTGACGGAGAAGAGGTAGATATGGCCCTTCAATTGTGTGGTTCAAGCGCTACAGACTTTACTAAAGTCGGGATTAACTGGGAAATCGATGTGTCAATAGCTACATGTGTACTACAAGAAATTTCCACCTATGATGTCGTAATTACTGTAACAGACGAATCTGGTGTTCAAAGCACATTGGAAATAAATGTCAAAGATCCAAACGCCCAAGAAGATTCTAACAGTGGCTCATCAACAAGCGATGGTGGTAGTTCTGATGAAGGAAGTGCACTGCCAAGTGTATCAATGCTGGCAACTCTTTCTGTCGCCCTACTCGGTGCGGCATTAATTCGTAGAGAAGAAGAATGAATTAACGGATGTAAATCTAATGTTCAAAGCGGTAGTTGAGTCACACAGCCACGAAGGTGGCCTGTTAGCCCCATTTACTGGTTCATCACCAGCTCTTGGCTCAATAATCGTTCGAGTAGATGATGGAACATACATTGGTAAAATTGATGGAGTCCTAGGCAACACTGACTCTCCTATCGCTCATATCGCTCATCTCGATAGGAAAATAAATCCTGACTCATTCCTCGGTTGTGAAGCGCAAATACGACCTAAGACACACAAACAAGACGAGAGCAGACAGCAAAGTAATCGTTATGAAAATCGAGATAGACGTGATAATCGAAGAAGTAGGGACAGAGACTCTAACCGCAGGGATTCAAGAAGAGGAAACTTCAGAGACAGAGACTCTAACCGCAGGGATTCAAGAAGAGGAAACTTCAGAGATAGAGACTCTAACCGTAGGGATTCTGGAAGAGGAAACTTCAGAGACAGAGACTCTAACCGTAGGGATTCTGGAAGAGGAAACTTCAGAGACAGAGATTCAAGAAATAACAGATCTCATGGCAGAGAAAAGAAAATTTTTGCTGATAATGACTGGACTTGCGCAAAGTGTAACAATTCTAATTTTTCATTTAGAAAAGAATGTAATCGTTGCGGAGAGCCTAAGGGTAGTAATTCTGGTGGAGGAAATAATAGAGACCGACGCGACAATAGACCAAGAAATAATAGGTCAAGTCGAAATGATGGCGAGCCTAGAAAATTTAGGAAGGCAAAAGGAAAATCTGCAAATCATGCCCACAATAGAGGACCAAAACCGCTCGATGTCCGTTCTAGAAGAAGAAATCGCGATGATTAAGTGATTCACTCACAACCCGATGAATATGAGTGCTGAGAATCACTACTTGGACGCATTGGAAAAGTTAGATGCTGGAGATAGAGTTGCAGCATTAGAGCATGCTTACAAAGCAGTC
>PBXE01000007.1 GCA_002727485.1 Methanobacteriota archaeon
AATGGGTGGACAAGTCGTCCAAGGTGGCCAAATGATGCAAACTACAACAACAATGCAACAACCTGTCTATCAGCAAGTTGCTCAAACACCGGTTCAGCCTCAGACAACAATGCAGCAACCTGCAGAACAATCTGTATGGGAACAAAAATCACCTGAGAATCCATTTTGATTTAGATAGTGATTTGCTTATTTTCTTTAAGCAATTTTGTTATGTCACTTTTTATCCCGTCGACATCCCAATTAGTATCATCCCAACGCACTCTTTGATAGCCTTCACTATCAACAATTACTATTCCATTATTATGCTCAATTGAATAGTATACAGTATGTCCTCGTCCACTAATACTAGTACTATTTTCTGATTCTGTAAGTACGATACCAATTTCAAAATCAGTCCATATTTTTTCGATCTCTGAAAGATTCTCATCATTTAGAAATTCAACAGATAAATGAGGCCATGATACATTGAAGTAATCTTTGTAATCATTAATTAATTCCCACGAGTCTCTCCAAGGGTCTACTGTGATAGAAATAATGCTAATATTAGTGCCCATATCTAACTCAAATTCATCATAAATTTGTTTCAAATCGGCAGTGAAAACCGGACAATGATTAGGACAATTACTATAAAAAAAATTTACAATAACTATTTTCCCATCTAGGGTTTGTGAATTAAAATAATCTCCATTTGAGTCAGTTAGATTAAATTCGGAGAATGAAATATTTGAATTAATATCTTTACCATCAAAAATGTCTTTTTCTATTGACGAAAGACAACCGCTACTTAGCATCATTAAAATAATACAAAATAGCGAAAATTTCACCTTCATGGGTTCAACTCTTTTTTGTCCTGATAAGTGTTAGAGATACTATAACAAGCCAAATTAAAGTTACATCCCAAAATATACCTAGTAAATTAGTAGAATCTGAATTATCATCTAACAACTCCGGCATGTGTGAATAAATTACTTGAGTAGAAAATCCACCTTGGCCGCCGCCACCACCGCCGCCAGAATTAGCATTACTCATATCGGCAACTCCATGATAACAGAGTAGGAAATATGGGAAACCAATCATTGGAACAGTATTACCATCAGTATCAACGACTGTTTTTGAAGAGCCACTAATTGGTGTAGATACATAATAATAGGTTCCTTCAGGAAATTCTGGTGTTGCTCCAAATCTTCCATTACATTGGTCTAAATCACCCAATCCAGCCACATAATTCCAGTCATCTATTCCATTGTATCCTTGATCACCTCCATCTGAGGTTCGCTCAACCTCATAAGAGGATTTCAATGGAACTACTTGTCCATTATCATTCCAACCATACATTCCATAAATTGGATAACCGTCAAATGCCCATCCAATAATTGAAGAATGTTGGGTCGAATCGAGGTCTGTATAATCATAATTTACTATTGTCTCACCGTTAGGGTCATCCCAAAATTGACACATAGCATCATAGTGGTAATGTACCCCTCCAGGTCCATTATGAGCTCCACAATAACCTAGATCAATTGGTTGACGGTCTTCATCGAAATAAAGGAATTCAAGTGCTACTGCATCCCCTCCTGGGCCTTCTTCAGGACCAAATATAGGTACTCCATTTACCGCTACCGCTACTGCACCTCTATCGGGTGCACATTCATATGCTCCATTAGCTGCTGGACAATTTGCTGAATTATGTCCTCCTGTAGTGTCTTCAATTGGATTTAATGGGATTGTCCAGTCCAAATTTTTCTCATTTGCGTTAGCAGCAAAGGCAGATAACCAATTATGATTAGGAATTGAATTAGAAATTACTTGCATATTATTGGAATCAATTGTAACTGAAACTTCGCATTGGAACCATGGCCCAGAACCTCCGCCTCCACCTGATTGACCTGCACCTCGAGTATTAGAGGTATAGGAATTGCCTTCTCCATTCAAATCTTTTACCCATGGCCCTTGATTATCTTGACATAACCATGAATCGGATTTTTCAAATGTCTGTAAACCCTCTAAGATGAAATCTAAAATTGTATCAAATGTAGCATCGCTCTGATAAGGTAAATGATGGTCTGCTGTACTACTATGAACATCTAGTGAATTGGTGAATTTATTTGCTAAGGCGGGCGCCATACCTTTGAATGCATCATCATTCTCACCAGAAAATACCATGGCAGGAATATCAAATGGTGCGACTGCATCTATGGTATCTATCAAACCTTCATGAGTGGTAGGAAGATATCCATTGTACATAAGAGCACGATTGAATGTTTTATCAGTGTTAGCCAGATAAACTGGTACCATTGCAGCTCCTTGTGAATATCCTAAAATTGCATAAAATGGACCATTATCTTCAACCATCTGGTCTAGGTATGAAATTGAGAGGTCAGCCCAGTTAGGGTCTGTTGTAGGTTCTCCTTTACCACCTGGTGGATCTTTAATCCACACATTGTTATTTTCAGGAGTACTAGCAAATACAAAGTCAAATCCAGGTAAAGCATCCATCAAATCTTGGGTTCCTTGTTGATTTCTTAACCCATTAGCTGTTTCTCCACCACCGTGAAGTGCCAAAATCTTGGGTCGTGAAATCGGCTCTGGCTCTTCTTTCTGAGAGTCTGAACATCCAACGTCATCTACTTGTTCACCAAGTGGAGTATTTGGACACTGATCTATATTATCAGAAACTCCATCATTATCACTATCAATTTGAGAACTAGAACATCCAGATGGATTTACTGATTCACCAATTGGTGTACCTGGGCAATAATCTTCACTATTTACAACTCCATCTGAGTCATCATCGATTTGTGAATTTGAGCAACCATTGTTGTTAACAGATTCTCCTTTAGGAGTATTTGGGCAAATATCATCGCTGTTCATAACCCCATCTAAATCATCATCTATTTGAGAATCTGAACATCCTGTAGAGTAAACTGGCTCGCCACTTGGAGTAGAGTCGCATAAATCTTCATCATCTAATATTCCATCTGAATCCGAATCTCCAGCAGGTTTAGGAGGTACTGGTAATATTACTTCAACTATAGAATTAGATGGAGTAAATAATCCGCAAGTTGCAAAAATTGTCCCATTTCCATTAACAATATCTGTATCCATTTCCATGGAGTAATATCCAGTAGAATCATTTTTTACCCCGGTAATATCAAGTGTCGGACTTTGATACTTTGGCCTATATTCAACACTACATGTATCTGGGAATTGATGAATTAAAATAACACTCAAATATCCCATAGATGAATTATCCGAAGGTTCATCCCACAGGAAAGCAATTTTTACAGTCTCTTCTTTTGGTGCGATGATATTTATCTCAGTAACTAATAATTCGCTTCTTTGTCCTGATTCATCGGTAACTGATGACTTGACATACCATTTTCCAGGTTCAGAATATGGAACCTCTGTTTCCCAAGTCCCATCGGATGAGACCGAAATATCACCTACTTCAAATAACTTTAACAAGTTTATATGGAAGATTTCAACACTCACCTTAGAAGTGATGGGAGATTCATCGGTTACAAATCCATTTAGAGTGACGTTTTCGCCGTCCCAGTTTTTAGAATAATTACCAATCATTATTTTTGGAACTAAATTCACTTGGGTTTCTGAATTTTTTTCATCGGGTTTTTCATCCTCAGAATCGTCATTTTCTTCAGAATTTATAACTATGGTAAAAAAACCACCACTGATTAAAATTGCGACCAATAGGCCTGCAAAAAAGGACGTTTTTCCATCCATAAAATAACTAAAATGTTAGAACATATAATATATCGCAATATATGTATAACCAAGTTCTAACTTATTCTTTAAAATCCCAAGTCGATAATAATCCTAACAAGAAACCGAATGGAGCGACCATCATTGAAAGAATCAATATTGGTGTTGAAACATAAATCGGTCTATCAAGTTCGACCATTCTTTTCCAAATGTATCTTCCAGCAAGAAGATCAAAGGCTAAGAAATGTAGCCAACCAATAATTATCACATCATCATCTTGGAAGAAATCAATGACCAACTGTGGTGTTGGCATTTCACTACCTAAGGTGATGAAAATATCAGGTAAATTTGGTATTACTAAGATCGTGTATGGAATCAATAATGGTAGAATACAAATTCGAATGTCATTCATTGCTTTAGCGGTAATATCATGCTTGGGTAAAAACCACATCAAACCCCAAAAAGGTATAATCCATATCGACGAAATCCAAAACATAATCTCTGTTATTTCCATTATTCTTCCTCTCCTAAATATCTCTTAGAATCACTCTTCAAAAATGGTGTATAAAACGCTGGTAGAAGTATAAGACTAGATAATAATGCAAGAGTAATTGCTACCACAAATGCTTGGCCAAATAGTCTCAATGGTAACAGTGCAGACAAATTGAGAACTGCAAACCCTCCAGCCGTTGTTAGAGCTGCACCATACATTGCTCGTCCAGTGGTAGCAGAGGTATTTTCTACCCAAACCTTCTGCCCTGCTGAAGGATTATGTTGAACCTCTTCTTCCAATCTAACTGTATAGTGAACTGCATAATCTACACCTAGTCCAAGAGAAAGTGCTCCAATAGTAACTGTTTGTGGATTAATTTGATACCCTGTAAAGCCCATTATTCCATAGACCCATCCGACTACCATCATCAAAGGAATCCAGGATACAAATCCTCTTGCGAATCCTTGTTGTATATCCTTCTGTCTAACACTATGAATAGATACTAGCATCACTAAGATAACTATTGCAACTATTGCAGTTGATTGAATAGAAGAAGCTGCAACATCTGAAGTTGTTTGAGCATTTATTAAACTTCTACCGCTCAATCTTAATTCTCCTTCATCTGCTAAATTCAATTCAGTTTGCTCTAATAATTCATTAATTCTAGCATCCAAATCAACCGTTGCCTGCCAATCAAGTGTATTAGCCTGGAAAGAAATTAATGTCTGTTGACCGTTGGAATGCAGTATACTGCTTGTTAAATCTCTTCCAGTTTGATTGTTTAGTAACCAATCTTTAAGAGAATCCCAACTACTCTGGTTATCACTATCAATTCCATTCATTAATTCATTCAAATATTGTTCTTGTATTCGAGACTCATCTAATACATTCCACAGTCCACTTGGTATTCCATTGACATCAGGACTTGCAGTAATGGCCGCTACTGTGGTGTTCCAAGAAGTACGGCCGTCTTTAGAAATTATATCTCCATCGTAAACGATGTATAGAGGGGAACGACTACTTTGGAAATCATCAGATAGCATAATGAAATCAGCCACAACCTCAATACTTGGATCAAACTGATCTCTCTGTTCAAAACCTACCTCAAGTTCTTGGAATCCGAAATACATCGGCACCAATAACAATACAGCGATTACTCCGACCTTTAACGGCTGAGTAGAAAGATTTCCGAGGCCTCTTGCAATAGGTCCTACCTCAATTTTACTCGCTTTGTCTAATTTTAATTTCTTAGGCGGTATTAGTGTCATCAAAGCAGGTAATGCAGTAATACTAAGCAGGTAAATGAAAAATAATCCAATGGCAATCACAGTACCAAACACTTGTAAGAATGAGAGTGCTGAAAACCTGAAAGAAAGAAAACCTACCATATCGGTAAAAATTGCAATCAATAGAGCGATAGATGTGAAAATAGTGCCTCTTTTTATTGCGGTTTTCCTTGCCTCGATAGAAAAATCGCGAATCGTTTCTCTAGAAATTTCATCTTTTGAATCTGCTACTTTCAATTCTTCTCTAATCCTCAAAACAACGTGTAAACCATAATCAACACCAATTGCTAAAAGCAAGACTGGGATGGAATTCATCGCAGCATTAAAAGTCATATTTATTCCAAAAAATTGTAACCAGCCCGAAAGACCATATGTTGCTGCAATAGCAAAAATTGTCAACACCATTACATATCCTGTTTCTCTAACACTGCGGAAATTAAACCACAAAATAATCGATAATAACATAAATGCTGATCCTGTCAAAATTCCAATTTCCTTACCCAACGTTTCAGTTGAACCAACACCGAACTGTGAGAATGAGAATGTTCTAATTTCTTCATCACCTGTGGCTTCTTTCAAGTCAATAAGTAAGGATTTTGACCAATCATTAATCGATTTCTCGACTTTAGCAAATTCACTAGACTCGTAACCATAAACAACCGGATCAGAACTTACTGCCAAAGTTGTAATAACTGGCCCCGACATATTCCAAGGATTATCGCGTTCTCCTACGGGAATATTAGAGAGAATTATAGATCTATAATCGATTGATTGCTGTCCCTTGAGTGCATACAAATCACCAATCAGCCCTTCTAATCTTTCACCCATCAGTTCTTTTTGCTCTAAAGTTTTAGGAGAATTAAATCCAAATAATGAATATGTCCTGTAGATCATTTCTTCGATTATAACCGTTAAATTTTCTCCAGAATCAAGTCGAGTAAGCCACTGCTCTGCTTGATTTGGTTGCCATGATAACAATCTCTGTGAAGTTACTGGCTCTAACTTTGGAATCAATTTAGAAGAATTTGATAAATTATCTAAAGAAGAATTAAAACTACTCTCCGTAGAATTATGTAACGAATCGATGGCATTTTGAATTTCTAAAATCCAAGACTGTGCACTTACCGGATCTTGGATAGTCTGCCATTGAATAGCATAACTAGCCATTCCAAAATTAGGCTGTGAACCAAAAATGGGATATTGATATTCGAGAAAATTAGAATCATTAAGCAACATTGCTTCACTCAAGGCAAGTTGTTTCCAGGTTTCTTCGAGAAGTAGTTCGCCTTCATCTACTTCATCAATAACTCGGATGAAATCTACTGATGCTTGGTATTCGTCCTCGATTTCATTCAGCAATGCCACTGTTTCGTTGTCTGGGAAAAATCCATCTTCACTATTATCAAACACTAGTTGGCTAGCCCCTGANGANAAAGCGAATAGNGAAATGAGTACTATGACNAGAGTCTTGCCAGGTTTCTCTACGCTTTTTGCAGTCATAGAAAAAAATGGATTTCTCATAANTCTAGGTCATAATTTAGTGTTTATAGTAGTGTGCTACACTCCAAGGTATTTATGNTGAAATTTGAAGNATTATTTTTTCCGCTAGGGAAAAAATACAACCATATAAAGTAGATAATTTTGGATATTATATGGGCGATATATTCGNTTATGGTNAAAAAGACCAGCACTTTTTGACCTATTCTCTAGTTTTTATCGTNACNATNTTTTGTTTTTTCTTNTTACGACTTTTTGACGTTATNGANTCTTTAAATNCCGGNNTAATTTCTCTTAATTCAAAATTNATNTCAGAAGAGATTTTGACAATTTTTAGAACTTCATGTACTCTCTTGGCGTTTTACACTATTTTTGTGTTAATGATTTTTGATAAAGAAGGCGGCAGCATGAATCCATTATTTCACAAGGAAAGAATATTAAAGAGTCATAAGACTATGGGCCTAGAAAGAATGGTTCCATTCAGTAGTTGGACGTTGATTATATTCGGGACATATTTCCTTTCAGTTTCCATTTTAGGCTGGATTAAACTTTTTGATTCTAACTTACCTAAATTTTTAGTTTTGTCTTCAGGAATGTTGCTGCCTATGACGCTCGGAATGTCAATGCTAACTGCTACTGTAGTAACCTATGTTATCATTCCAGAAGAAGTTAAGTCAGATAGAGATTACAATCACCTGTTTAAAACACATGAAATGGTTATGCATAACTGGACTGTAATTTTAATTTCCTTGGATGTGATTTTATCTCAACCTAACCTAAATTGGCAACTAGCAATTTTTGGGCTAATTATTGGAATAATTTACACTTCGTTTGCCTACTACTGGGCAAAATTTGGTGGAGGATATTATGTATATTCATTTATTGATCCAAGAATAAAATATGGACCAATAATCATGCTCGTTCTCGCACTGGCAATTTCATTATTCTATATTCTAGTTTGGTTAATCTCTCTACTAATTGAATATAATTTATACATCGGTATACCGATTTATCTGTTGTGGAATTACTCCATCGTTCTTTTCAAAAAACCAATCAGAACCCCTCAATCATCGTCATAAGGTTCCCAGTCTTCTTCACCCTCAAGTCGATACCACCAATAGCCATCTTCATCTTCGAACCATTCTATCCCATCTTCATCAATCGAATATCCTTCAGGTAATTCTTCTTCAGCATTGGGATCTTCCATACCAGTTTCAGCCGATATAGACTTCTTGAGGTTTCTAACATCTTCATCCGCATCTACGAAGGCACGGTTAACTCCTCCTAGATTTGCAGAATGGTCTCCATCCCTAACAGCCTTATCAGATTCTTCTAAAAAATCTTGAGTCATTCTGTTACGGAATTCTTGAAATTCATCCCTTCCATAACTTCCAGTAAACTCATTTCCTTTTGATTTCATCAATTGATCAAGATTCTGTCTCTTGCCCAAATTTAGTTCCGGCGCCTCTGGACTATCGCCCATGTAGAAAGAGTCCTCGTCTTTTGAAACCTTACCAAATGTACGATTTTGAGGGTCCACATCTTCAATCGCTTCAATGATCAAATCATGCTCTTCCTCATCGATTTTCTCTTGCTCATAATTTTGTCCTGTAATCTTTACTAATTTGACTAAATTCTTTGCCAGAACTCTGTCGCTCTCATTAGTTTCGACTAGTTTGTCTACCTGTTTTAGTAGACGTTCATATGGACTACCTGTTATAGCGCCGAAGATTTTACCGAGCCGGCCCTTCTTCTTCGCCATGTTTAGCGGCCACATTAGAATAATATCAAACTAATCATTTACAATATACATACTTTTGATGAGTAAGAAACACTTGGATAGATCGAGCGAGATGGTCGAACAGTGGCTAGAAGA
>PBXE01000051.1 GCA_002727485.1 Methanobacteriota archaeon
CTAACCGAATAAGCCCTTACTGAATTTATTCCAGTGACTCCAGACTGCATGTGTACTTGTGACCAATGAATTCCAGGTTCATAATCTAGGAAAGATCTCGCTAGATGGTTGCCTGTGATTTGCCATGGTAGCCAAAGAGTGTATGATGCTACAGATTGAAGCATCGCTCGCATCCTAAAATTAATCCAACCCGTGGCAAGTAAAAACCTCATACATGCATCAAAAAATGGCCATCCGGTTTTTCCTTCACTCCAAGCCTGATATCGTTGTTCATCNAAGTTTCTTTGAAGTTCATTATCAAGTTCTGGNTTTAGGGCAATNGTATCCATAGTTGTTTCAAGTTCTAGNCTTTGAATAAAATGACAATGCCATGCAAGGCGGCTTTGGAAAGAACTCAAACTTGAAGTCCATCCNCTATTTTCTTTAGAACGTGGGTCTTGTTTTACTTTCTTTTGTTTCCTTTTAGTATANTGGAAAATCTGTCTAATACTGATACATCCTGTACTTAGGTAAGGGGAAAGTCTAGAACACATCTCTTGTCCTGTAATAGGGCTTGACATGCCTTTTCTGTAGTTACGTCCTCTCTCATCCAAGAAAGAGAATAATACTGCTAAGGCTGCTTTTTCTCCAGGTTCNGGCCTATTTTTTAGNTTACGAGCCTCAATTTTTAATTCAGATAATTGAGGGATTNNACTAGANTTTAGGTCGCTAGGCGANTCTATTTTTTCAGGAGTCGCTGTCATTTCACTAGTTACTCTTGAGTCTCTAAGCCTCTTCCAGTTATCTCTAGATTTCAATCTTCTAACAACACCGTTTGTTGCAAACTCGGTGAATTGTACATTATTTTCTTGGCACCAAGCTGAAACTCTCTTGTCTCTATCCCAAGACCACTGGAGGCCCGTTTCTTCATGACTGAACAGTTTTTTGATTTCGTATTTCTCATGTATTCTAGATAATTCCTCTACAACATCACCGTGATTGAATAATAATTTCCCACCAACCAATTCTAAGGATTTCTTTANNTCNNCTAAACAATCTAATTCCCATTTGATATGGATTCCNTCGGTATCTTCTCTACCAATTCTTTCAGGCTCAAGATTGAACAAGGAAATCACAGGNAATTGACTAGAAATAGCCGTGCTAAGTGCTTGATTATCTGAAATCCTTAGATCTCTTTTGAACCAAACTACACTTACAGCCACGTATTATTCCACCTTTTTGCCTCTATTAATTCATGTATTTTTTCCAATATGGAGAAAATCAAGGGTATTTAAGGACCTAATTTTTACANCAACCATGAGACGACTACTAGTCATCATCTGTTTGATGATAGTTTTCTCTCCCTCAGTTAATGCCGAAACATATCTGATCTCTGGTAAGGCCACATATGCTGACAACTCACCAGTGCCCCTAGAATACGTAACTNTCGAATGCGAAGAAGGAAACTACGACTGTTANCAACACAGAGGAAGCAGAGTGATGACCAACGCTTACGGCGATTTCACATTGATGATAGATGTTGAAACTGAAGATAATGGATTAGATATTTTCCTAAGCCTTCGNGGTGAAAATTTCTCACATGTCATAGATTTAGATGGCATTGGTAACTCAGGACAGAAATCAGTTGCTCAAGACATAAAATTGGCTCAATTTCCTCCACCTTCAGGGGTTTTTATGGGCTTTGGGTGCGTCATTGTATTATTTGTATTTGTATTTGTTTCTGTTCTGCTGCGCACTGGTAGAAGACTAACCACAACTCAAGGAAGATTGGAATTTATGGGATACAAACCTGCTAGAAAATTACAATGTCCCAAATGTGATGAAANNGTTGTTCAGCATGAACTGATTAAACACCTAATAATTGAGCACGAGATGGACCCGCAAGACGCCGGTGAATTGACCGGAAAAGTCATGCGTAGAACTTGGTCTGAAGAAGAATAAGTAGTTGGTTTCATCAACCTCCTAGTTTTACCATAACCATGCGCATCAGCCATAACACCCCAAATGGAGAACAAGCCTATCCACATGAAGTGCCTCAATTTGGCCTTGGAGTCTTTCTTATGTCAAANCAAGGNGAGTGTAAAAACTCAGTTCTTAGTGCACTAANTGCTGGTTATACCCACATCGATACNGCTAGAGCATATAATAACGAACATGAAGTTGGAGAAGCGATAAAACAATCTGGCGTCCCTCGTGAATCAGTATTTATCACTACCAAATTAAGAAGAGGACATGCTACTGGATANGAAGAAACNATTGAGCATTGTAAAAAATCATTAGAACTACTTGATATGGATTATATCGACCTTTATTTGGTCCATGCTCCTCCAGAAAATCCTGAACATAGAGAGCCTGTATGGAAAGCGATGGAACATTGTCTAGAACAAGGTTGGGTCAAGTCTATTGGAGTCTCAAATTACGGACCGAAGCATCTTGAAGCGATGAAGCAATATGCAAGTTATATGCCAAGTGTCAATCAAGTCGAATTTAACCCATGGCTGCAGCGTCCCGAACTAAAGGAAGCAACCGAACAATCAGGTGCCAAAGTGATGGCATATTCACCTTTAGCAAGAGGACATAAAGTCGATGACCCTGAATTGGCCGCAATTGCAGAAAAAGTAGGTTGTACACCTGCTCAAGTAGCAATAAAATTCTGTTATGATGAAGGATGTATCACTATTCCAAAGTCTAGCAATCCTCAAAGAATCGTAGAAAATATTGAATCATTAAATGTTGATATTTCACAGGTATATGATGAAGTTAAAGCTCTTGAATGTAATTATGTATCGGGTTGGGACCCAACTACTGAACCATAATTAAGCGACTTTTTACTTATGTCGGGACAAAGCACAAAAAGAAATTTCCAAGGGTTAGATTATGTCAAATAATTTTTGGGATGATGNAGTTTCANAAGATGGTGAAGANAAAACCACCAAAGAAGAGAAACTAGACTTGTCAAAACCAATTTCAAAATCACCTAAATCAGATATCGTTGTATTTACCAATCCTTTGGATATTCAGATTGACTTCAAAGAAATACAATTAGCACTACCAAAACCCAATGAATTAACCGATGAAGCAATCGAACTAATACTATCGAGTAAGGATTGCTGGATTATCAATTTGGCACCAGGAGAGCGCTTTTTCCAAATGGATATGAAATCTAATGAATTTGAATATTGGTTTGATGGAGAAATGATTCACCAGCAAAAAGGCGATATTGGACAAGCACTTGCTTATCTTGAAACCTTAATTTCCGAGAATTTATCCGATAATGGGATATCTGAAATCAATGCTCCCATATCTAGTAGAATTCAAGTGTCTAATTCTGATAATGAGGATGATGATGGAACTATTCCCATCAATTCAGGCACATGGGGAGGGCTTGCTGCTGGATGGGGATTTACCATTTTTTGGTGTTCAATTTCTTTCTTTGTAACNGTAATGATTGGNGGTCCATTATTAGCCGACCTAGGGACAGGAGATTGGCCAGAAACTGAAGGTGTGGTTATACAAAGTGAAGTCTATTCATCACAAGATAGCGAAGGAGGAACGACNTATTGCTTAGATATAANTTATGAATACACTGTTGATAATNTCAAATANANNGGCTACAGAGTTAGTTATAGTTCTGAAGATAGTTGTGATTCATGGTCACAAAATGCTGACNAAGATTATCCAGAAGGNAAAACAATTCCTGTTTACTANGATCCATCAGANCCGGGTGAATCGGTNCTAGAAACTGGNTTNGCAGGCGTTGATTTCTTCATGTGTTGTTTCTTCATTTTCCCGCTGATAGGACTTGTNATGTTATATGGTGCATCAAANTCAACGTTNAACAAAATAATGAATCGTGAACANAATATTATTTCATCAAGCATNGATGCTAACTTGCATCAATATCATGAGTAAGTAATGTCTCAGCCGACTATGGACGAGCCAGTTTTGGAGGCTGAACTCATTGAAGAGTGGTCTGGAAATAAATCCAATTCCAGCGCTTCATCTAATGCAGCATTAGGTGCTACAATTGCCGTAGTGTTGGTATTTTTACTATTGAGCAGAGTGATTGGAGCGCCTCTTGAAGAACAAGCAATTGAAGAGTCAATAGAAGAAGGATATACTTCGATAGCCGATCGATATTTGATGAATTATAATACGACAGAGCAAAATTCCTATGTCCTAGAAAACGGTTCTATGACTGGCCCAGATGGAGCGTCATTGTGGACAGGGACTCATCACTTCGTCGAGTTTGATTTGCCTGCTGAAGAAGGTGGTGCAGCCCCTAATGGCAAAGTTAGTCTCGCAGTATGGGTGCCAATTCTAGAAGGCAATATGACTGTTCCAGTAATCGCTGAATTTGGACCTTATTTCGATGAAGCATCAGTTGAAACCGGAGCAATTGAAGAACCAGGAACATGGCTTGGCACCATGATAATCGAGCAGATTATACCTCATGGTTTCGCATTCGCTCAAGTTTCAGTAATGGGAACTGGTCGCTCAAATCATTGCATGGACCTAATGGGCACTGCTGAGCAACTCGGGGTTGATGCTGCAGTTACTTGGTTAGGTACACAGAACTGGAGTAATGGAAATGTTGGAATGATTGGTAAGTCATATGATGGTTCGACTCCTTGGCAGGCTGCAATGTTTGGAAATGAGCATTTGACAACAATAGTTCCAATTTCAGGTTTAATCGGTGTGATGGAATTGATGTGGAGAAATGGTAGTAGTGAAGCAAGAGCACCAATAATGCACAATGGAGTTTATGGCTCATATGGCTTTGATGGAGACTTGGAAGATACCCAAAATATGTGCCCTGACTATATCGCTGGCCCAGCAACTGGCGGCGCTGCATGGGCTTGGGGCGGAGAGGCTGCAGGTAACTACTGGGGTGAGAGATATTTCCTTGACCGTGTTTTAGAAAATTATGATGGAAGTGTCTATTTGATTCAAGGAATGCATGATTGGAATGTAGACCCACATATGGCAATCCCAACAATAAATCGATTATATGATAGTGGAATAGAATCCAAGGGATTGTTTGGTCAGTGGGACCATGATTATCCTGACAGACCTGACATTATGTTCGAGCGCAGCGGCGTAGGTAGAGGAATAGAAGCATTCCCTGAAATGGTACGAATGGATTGGATGCAAGACTTACTTGAGTGGTTTACTTACTACCTCAAAGAAGAAGGACCAAAACCATGGCTTGGTGTTGAAATTCAGTCTAACTTAGGAGACTGGCGCTTTGAGGACCGCTATCCAATGTCTAATACTACTGAAGTCGTTTGGGAACTAGCAAGTTCTGACCTTGCCGCTATTGATGGCAATAATGTCATTCTTCCAG
>PBXE01000002.1 GCA_002727485.1 Methanobacteriota archaeon
CTCCATCATTTGGAGATAATGTTCGCTAAAATCATAAACAGGGTCGATTATAATTACATCATTGGATGAATCATCGATTAGTAAGTAGGTTTTAGCCCAACCCTCGGAATTCAACTGCTCTACTCGCATGGTAAACCGTAAGCAGTCACATACTTGAAATTCGCTAATATCTGTTGGTTTATCGTTGAAGATTACGAGATTTGAAAACAAATACACTCCTCGGAGTGTTATGACTCATCCAGAAACTGTCGTACATTTGGAACATGATGGAAAGATATTACTTGTAGATGAATCAGGTTTTGGACCCCAGATTCCAGTCAAAGGTAGAACTGATAATTCTGGAATGTTAAGGTTCCCTACAATTGACGAGATTGAAAATTTGGATATCGAATGGGAACAAAAAAGAGAGACTCACATTGAATTTAATGATATACAATATATAGTAATCAAAGGATATCCAAAACTTTCTTGGCCCAAAAATTGGTCCTGGAAAGATGATGTTATCTCTGATAATTGTGTCCATCCAGTGACAAGAGAAGCAATTTACCGTTCTATTCATAGACTAGTTTCTAAAGTGATAGTTAGAAATTCGAGTGACCAAATTCTTCTAGCAAAGGTCTCAAGAGGACATTTTACAGGACATTGGACATTACCTGGAGGATATATGGAGCATGATGAGCATCCAAAGGTTGGTTGTGTTAGGGAAGCAATGGAAGAATTAGGTTTGGAATTGATAATTAACGATAGTAAACCAATTATTACACAACAGATATTTTCGAGCGAGGGTATCTCTTTTGTATCCTTTACATACCAGTCAAATTGGGAAGGAAATTTAGACGATTTAATTCTTCAAGAAGACGAGATATCTGCAGTCAAATGGTTTGATGTGGATTTTGCAATTAGCATAGTACCTTCTTATTTTGATAGTAAGGCATTAAAGGCACTAAAAGATTAGATACCCAATATTTCCCTTGCTTTAGATAGTGCTTCATCTAGTCCATCTGGATTACTGCCACCACCCTGAGCAAATGTTGGTCTACCTCCTCCGCCACCAGAGATCAATGGAGAAATTTCACGTAATAACTCCACAGCATCATATCGCTCACTGGCAATCGTGTTTTCTGTAGTCGCTATCATCAATTTTCCACCTCCTGAGCGAGAACCTAATACTGCGATAGAAGGTTTTTCTTGGTCCAGTGTCAACTCCTTTAGCATTTTAGTCATCTGCTTTAATTCACCATCACATTCCATTACAATAATTCTTATTCCATCTTTTACAGTAGTAGAATCATCTCCTCCTGAGGTTCTAATTCTTACAATCTCTGCCTCTAAGGATTCAATTCTCTTCCTTTGTTCTTTCCATTCTGAGAAGAATCTCTCAGCTGTTTTTGGTAAATCATTTTGCGTTATTCCAAAAATTTCAGTAGTCTTTCTAATTAGTTCATCTTGGTCACGGGCGTAATTCAAAGCGGCTTGACCTGCAACGATATGCAAGCGCTCGACTCCATCTTGAACGGCTGTAGACCTAACTACACGTATTGAACCAATTTGTCCAGGTTCATCATGATGTGTACCACCGCATGCTTGTATGTCATGATCTGAAATTCTCAAAACTCTTATCATTTCACCCTTTGGTGCTCCACCTTGGTATAAATCAAAGCCATACTTCTCATCAGCATCTTTTCGATTCAACTCACTTTTGTCTGTTCTATTTACTTGACCTAAAATATCATTTGACATGCTTTCTATGGCGTCTAAATCTTCACGCGTAAGTCTATTGAAATGGGTAATATCCAACCTCGCAGATTCAACGGATTTATTCGCACCAGCCTGATAAATGTGCGGGCCAAGAATTCTTCTTGCAGCCCCACCTACAATGTGAACAGATGTATGGTGGTCCATCAATTGCTTTCTCCTATTCCAGTCGAGACTACCATGAACCAAATCACCAACTTCAAACGCACCATCTACCAAATGTACAATATGTTCTCCTGATTTCCTAGTATCCAGAACTCTCCTGTGGAAAGAGTCTGTAGAAAGAGTACCGTGATCTCCTTCTTGACCACCTCCTTCCGGATAGAAACATGTCCTGTCAAGGATGATTCCATGTGTCGCTTCATCTGGGACATCATCTCCGCTGATTGTACCACAAAATAAAACGCTAGAATCGAATTCACGCTGATGGACATCATCATAGTATAGTGATTTACTTATTGGTAAATTATCTGGCACTTGAATGAAAGCTGTTTCTTTTGCAGATTTNGCTGCCTGTTTGGCCATNANAGCGTGCCTTTCTGCCATTTCGGCAGAAAAACCAGTACGAAGTTTGACATTNTTCCATCCAGATTTTTTTGCCAAAGTGATGACCATGTCTGGAGGAATTCCATGAGAGTCATTCAGTGTGAATAANANTTCATCAGGTATTTCCTCACATGACTTCTCTATTTTTTTCATTTGAGTTAGAATTACGTTTCCACCTTTACGTAACATCTCGGAATATTTCTCTTCTTCCAGATTAAGAATTCTACACAAGCCATCTCTGGTTTGTTTCATATTAGAACTACCCAGATTTACATCCAAATGGTGACTTGCTAAATCAGAAAGTGAAACTTCTAATCCCAAATCATCCCTCAGCCGCAATGTTCTTCTAGCCATCATCCTAGCTAGATACCCTGCCTTTGAATTTGAGGGAACTAAGCCATCGCCTAACATATTACATAATGCATGTAAATGGTCAGGGATCGCATAAATTCTAGACAATGGNTCAGTAATACTGACAAATTGTTCATGAGAAATTTTTATTCCTCTATCNATCAACTTATCGATGAATAACTGTTGAAGTTTATCTCCATCTACGCCGGCTTCAATNTTCATTATTCCGTTTAGTCTGCTCATCTCACCCAACACNTTNTCCAAATCTAAATTCGGCCACTTATTGGCNATGTTTTCAAATCCTGCTAATTCTTTTAACCAATTTACAGTTTCAGGATAAATTGCCTCATAGATAGTAGGAGTTCCTGCTGCAGCCCAACAGAACCTTTCCAATCCATAACCAGTNTCGATTATTTGTAATGGCATTTCTCTGTANTTGTCNCCNTTTAGTTCGATTTCACCATCGGGGTGTTCTTCTAAATTCATNAAAACCAAGGTNGCTAATTCAAGTCCTCCAACAATGACTTCAACTGCAGCACCAGCATTACCTCCNCCACACCAAGGATTTTCGACATATGTTATTTCATCCGTNTCGATTGCAAATGTTTTNGTGAATAAATCATGACAAAATTGAACNCATTCTTCCATCCAATAGTACATTTTACCTTCTTCGGGTTTGTTAAAAACATGATGAGCCATCATTTCAAAGGTGGTCAAATGACGACCGGAACGGCCGACTGCATCGACATCGGTCAACCTAATACACGGCTGAGATATAGTTAGAGGATTAGCTGGAGGGTCGACTTTGCCAGAGGTAACATGTGGTTGAAAATCTGCTATTGACGCAATTGTCAAGTGAATATCATCTCGCCATCTAGCAAGAACTGGATATGGCATGACTCTTGAATGACCAACATTCTCGAAAAAGGAAAGAAATGCCTCACGCATTGAGTCTTTGAGTTCTTTACCCCTCATGGGAAATCCTGAAATAAGTGGTTTACCGATGAAAGTGTACTCATCTTCACTAGTATCTCCACAAGTATCTCTGTCCTGTACAGTAGTCCAAAACCAAAGACCAGTCACTCGACATTGTTTACGAATATATCCATTATCATGGAATACTGACAAATCGATAGGAGGTAGACCCATGCACTCACCAGCCCTTGTGGACACCCAACCCTATAGACGACACATATTGAAACCTACGGGTATAATCATGTAAATCGGGAGAAAATACTCAAAGAGGATAAATGCGACAGAACTCTATGGGCGAGGACTGGCGCAGCCATCTTCATACAGAAAATGATGGTACAATGCGCATTAAAGCCCATGGTGACATGAAGGTTGATGCCCGAATAATTACCGACGAAGAACACCTGGCAAAATATTCAGATGATAGGGGTCCTGAACAATTAGTAAACGCTGCTAGTCTTCCCGGCATTGTCGGTGAAGCATGGGGGATGGCAGACTGGCATTTCGGCTACGGATTGCCAATTGGAGGAGTAATTGCAACTGATACTGAATCTGGTGAATTAGGCGGAGCAATTTCACCGGGAGGGGTCGGATTTGACATAAACTGTGGAGTCAGAGTATTAGCCCTCGATGCGACTATTGATGATATTCCCAACATCAAAAAACTAGCAGGTAGAATCGCTGGACGTATACCTGCCGGAGCATCTGGAAAAGGTGGACTTGAAATTCAAATGAAGGATTTAGATGAACTGATTTTGGGAGGGGCAGAGTCTGCAGCAGAATTGGGTATAGGATATTTTGAGGATTTAGATTCCTTAGAGTCTAACGGAAAATTACAAACTGATAATTCAGATATTTCCGAGCGTGCAAAGCAAAGAGGGTTGAGAGCATTGGGTACTTTAGGAAGTGGGAACCATTTTCTTGAACTACAGTCTGTNGAAACTATTGTAGATAGCGAGACAGCTCAACATTGGGGCTTATATGAAGGGCAATTATTAGCCATGATCCATTCCGGCTCTAGAGGTTTGGGCCATCAAGTTTGTAGCGAACATTCACGTAAACTTGAGCAAATGTACAAACGTGATGGTAAAAGATGGTACAACGAGAATTGGGACTTTCATATCGCAGATAGACAACTTGCTAGTGCCCCATTTCATTCAAAAGAAGGACAACAGTACTTAGAAGATATGAATGCTGCTGCGAACTTTGCATTTGCTAATCGAAGTGCACTTGCACACAGACTACGCGAAGTCCTTAATTTAGAGATGGGCAAAGATGGTGAGGCTCGAGTTCTTTACGATGTTGCGCATAATATCGCCAAGGTTGAAACNCATGTTATCCACGGCCAAAACTGCCAGTGTGCAGTTCACAGAAAGGGTGCTACAAGAGCATTTGGAGGTGACCAATTAGAACTGAATTCACATTTCAAAACCACTGGCCAGCCTGTGCTGGTACCGGGAGATATGGGAACTGGTTCATGGATTATGTCTGGACCAGTATCAGGACAAAACCAAGCNTTTGGCTCTTCTTGTCACGGTGCAGGGCGTTCCCTNTCAAGGACTAAAGCNAAAAAGATNATCGATGGGAAAGCCNTNAAGAAAAAATTAGANANTTCTGGAATTAGAATTCATGCTTCAACACCAAATGTACTTTCNGAAGAAGCGCCAGATGCCTACAAGGATGTCGATGAAGTGATAGAACTCACTGCCAAAGCAGGATTAGCAAGACCTGTTGCTAGAATAAAACCCAATATTGTCGTGAAAGGTTAATCACATACAAAATTTAGACGTACTTTGACCCGGAATTGTTGGAGCAGCACCGGTATGTACGCCATCAGGTTCTTCACAAATTACACTCAACAAGGTGTTAACTAGTTCTTTTAATTCATCAACTTGGCTCTGTAAATCATGCACACGGCGGCGCATATCTACTTTAGATTCTACTTCAGTTCCCATCACAATCCCATCTAAGGAAGTTTCCTTCCTTACTATGAAGTGGTAAATTAACCCTTTAATCTTTGAGGATAAAAAATAGATAAACTTAGCATTTTGACAGATTATTTTTCAAACCAATAATCCATAATTTGATTCGCGAAGTGGTTATAATCAAATGGCGGTTCGCCTGCACTACGCCACCGTGGCTTAGCGGTATAGCACCTCATTGGTAATGAGGAGGTCGCGAGTTCAAATCTCGCCGGTGGCTCCAGAAAACGGTGACTTAATTGGCGCCGAGAGAGAGATTTGAACTCTCGTGCCACAAGGACACGCGATTTCCAGTCGCGCGCAATACCAGGCTATGCGATCTCGGCTCGCGTCCCTGCGACTCCAATCCCATGTTTAACGCTCTCGCTCAAATTATCAAACGATAAAGCGAAAGAACTCTTATGTGAATCCTCTAGGGTGATAACATGAGCGAGGGTGGGGGAACTTCGGATTCCGCCCAAAACCAAGTGCCTGAAATGCCATTTAGACTACATGACATGACACTAAAGTTTGAATTCTCCAAATTTCATTCAATTCTGAAGCCTGTTGATAAAATGAGAAAAGAGATCAAATTTATCACGTTACTTGCTTTTAATGAATGGGACCGTGAATTAATTATCGCTTTGTCAGTTGGGACATTAGCATTTATCCTAGGTTCACTATCTACCGAAATTTTTTCCGGAGGGAATCCAGATATCGTTGGACTTGAAGGTTTGAAAGAAGTAGGAAGTTTGTCATTTTTCCAGATGCTGTTAAGCTTAGTGGCATGGGTTTGGTTCATATATCTGGTTTGGACTAAATTTCCAGTAATGAGAGTACATTCAATTTCTCTAATGCTAATGTGGAATGGTATGATGTTTCTTCAAGTTTTATTCCATGAGAAAAACTCTGAGTTTCCAACAAATATGGTTCTTTCAGATATGATGTCAGGGGTTTTGATAATACTAGTAATTCTTTTCTTCACCTACTTTTTTTGGAAGGCAGTAATTGAAACAAGAGATTTACATGTTCAAATTCACCATGTTCATGAAGATGTAAGAGTAATGGAAAGAGAGATGAGTGAGCATTCACTTATCGGTTGGGGGAGTTTACTTGTTTTATGGCTGTTAACTACTTTCTATTCAAGTTGGAGTGGGGTCCACTACATTGCACAAAGAACCGATCCAAATTCTTTCTATTACATAATGCACATAATTTCAGGACTTCTTATTGTACCATTTTTGATGCTATTAATCTGGTACCCTCAACGAATGTTGGGTAGTGATGCTAGAATTAGTACTGCTGCTGCAATAACTGCAGAAATCGAAATGAAACAAGGAGGTCTAAAAATTGACGAAAACGCCAAGTGTCCAGAATGTGACCAAATTGTCGAATTGAAGAGGGAAACCGATGGACAAATATCTGTCCCTTGCCAGTCTGAAAGTTGTGATTCTGTATTCGGCATTATTGGAACTACATGTAAAATTTGTAAGGAAAAGTTCCCATCTAGATTTGAATGTACTTCATGTGGAGTTAATTCGCCTTACATTGATTGTTTACCCGATTTGGAGGCCTGGTGATGAGTTTTTCACATTTAAGAGAAGATTTTCCCACTCTATGTGGTGATAATGCCCCAGCATATTTAGACAATGCGTGTGTGACACTGAAGCCTAAGCAGGTCATTGAAGCCATTTCTGATTACTATGGAAAGCATCCCGGTTGCGGTGGAAGATCGGTACACAGATACGGCACCAAAGTATCAAAACTTGTTCAAGAGTCTCGAAATACAATTTCAAAATTTATAAATTCTAATTCACCAAACGAGATTATTTTCACTAGTAACGCCACTAGTTCGCTTAATCAAATCTCTAAAGGACTTAGTTGGACAGAAGGTGATGTTATTCTAACCGGTGATCGAGAACATAATTCCAATTTAGTGCCTTGGTTACAACTTCAAGAAGAGATGGGTGTTGAACATCGTGTGGTTAAGTCAAATCCAGATAATACATTCAGTATGGAAAACTTTGAACAGGCATGTTCCGATGCCGGAGACCGTTTGAAACTTGTTTCATTTAGTCATGTTGGCAATCTTGATGGTGTTTCAGTTCCAATCAAAGAAATGGCAAAAGTAACCCATGATTTTGATGCTTTAATCAGTGTAGATGGGGCACAATCAACACCTCACATGAAAGTCGATGTACAAGATTTAGATATTGATTTTCTTTCATTTTCAATACACAAAATGTGTGGACCGTCAGGCATGGGAGGTTTGTGGTCGAGATATGAAATATTAGAAAACATGCGAACAATAAGAGCAGGAGGTCAAACTGTTGTCACTTCTACTTATGATTCCATGAAATGGGCAAAACCTCCATCCAAGTTCGAGGGTGGCTTAGGAAATTTCAGCGGCATGATTGCCAGTGGTGCTGCTATTGATTATCTATCAAAATTAGATATGAATGCTGTCCACGAACATGAAGTCAAATTAAACAGAATAATGACGAACGGCATCAAGCATCTTAACGGGATTGAAATAATTGGTCCTGAAAATCCCGAACTGCGTGGGGGCATTTGTTCGATTTTAATGCATGATCTTCCTTCCCACGATATAGCAATCCTACTTGATGAAGCATCGGGAGTAATGGTCAGGAGTGGTCAACACTGTGTTCATTCTTGGTTCAATGAAAGAGGATATAACAACGGTTCTCTAAGAGCTTCCGCATATTTGTATAACACAGAAGATGATGCAAAACTATTTGTTGACACATTTTGTGAGGCTGTTGAAGCTTTTAGTTGATTGAAATGGATGACGCTCCTGGAATAGATATTTTACCCCCAATTGTTCCTTTGGAGCAATCTGAATCAGAGGATGCCGTATTAATCGCAAATAACTTAGAAAATGTGAGAATTATTGTCAGTATTGGATTAGCAATAATGTTATCCATTTCTCTATATTGGGCATTTAATTTTGTAAACGATGGAGGCTTGTCATTAGTTAGACCTAGTGATAATGCTCTTGAAATTCAAGAGAGTTATTCTGATATGGTTCAATTAAATCAAGTTGATTTAGACGGTGAAGGCATAAGTGTCTGTATTGTTGATTCTGGAATCGACCTTACTCATCCTGATTTATCGAGTTTAACACTTGCTGGATGGAGCGATTTTATCAATCAAGAAAGCGAGCCATATGACGACAATGGACATGGAACTAGTATGGCAGGAATACTTGTTGCTGACGGTTGGATGGAAGGTATAGCCACCAAGGTAGACTTATTCATTGCCAAAGCATTGGATGGAGCTAATGGTCAGGGAAGTGATGAAATTGTCGCACAGGCTATTGATTGGTGTGTTAGCCAAAATGTTAACATTATTTCTTTATCATTGGGAGGAGCACCTGGAATTCTTCCTTTTAATCCATTTTCAGGTAGAGATTCTGGAGACGCTGCTAATGATGCAATAAATCAAGGAATTGTTGTCGTTGCCGCAGCAGGAAATGATGGTGGTGCAAATGATGATGGTGATGTTGCACATCCAAGTAGTGAACAACTAGTAATTTCGGTAGGTGGAGTAAACACTGATGGAAATCATTGGTCTGGTTCATCTATTGGAGACAATAATGGAAATATTTTCCCGATAATTTTACCTAGACAAGATCCGAATAAGAAGCCCGAAATTGTAGCACCTGCTGAATTAGTTCCGGTTATCAATAATCAAAATTCATGGTCTTTGGTAGATGGGACAAGTGCTGCTACAGTGTACGTCACCGGTGCAATAGCATTACTACTTCAAGAACATCCTGAACTGGGAAGTGGAGGAAATGGCGATTCTAATAATGTAGTTCAAATAAAGCAATTAATTGTGAATTCTGTAAAGCCTAGTGAGGGGCAAGAGGGGCATGATGACAACTATGGATATGGGTTACTGCAGATTAAAGACTTGGTTATCGCTGCTGAATCAATATAATCATTTCTTCAAAAAAGCTACAATTGTACCTTCAAAAAGTGGCGTGAAAGCCATATGGTGAGTTTGTTGAGCATCGGATATCAATTTAATCCAATCATTAAATCCGTTTACATGCTTCATCATTTCTTCATCATTCTCATCTACATCTCCTGATGGAACCGGTGGCTCACAGGTGAATAGTATTCCACCGTCATCCAATAATGGGAATAAACTTTCAATTGATTCAGCAAGATTTTCAATCTTTCCATCGACAATTATTACATTTGATTTGGTCGCCAAAGGTGAATCACCAACCTCTAATCCAGTAGCAGAAGCAGCACTCCAAGCATTGGTTTCTGCTACCAAAGAATTAACTTCTCCAACAACAATATTGCACCATTGTTCTGCATCATATCGAGATCTAAGTCTGTGTAAAATTACTGCAAATTTCGAACCTTGCTCAACCATATCATATCTGTCAGGTATGTCATGATTCGTGAATAAATCAAAAAGCCATGCAGAACGGTGACCTATTCCTGCACCAACTTCGATTACTCTTTTTGGTTTAATCTTGTGAATAGCGTTACGTAGTCTACGGATTACTGACTGAGACCAAGTTGACAATCCCATGTGTTGAAGTTGTTGAGAAATATTTGATGCTATTTCAGGCTCATCTCTAGAGAGTTCTGATTCTTTAGAAAGAAGGTATGGTAAAACATCTGATTTAGAAAGTGATGCTTTATCTTGACCATCCTCCATGATTAGTCGTAAAGGGCAACCATCATGAATGCTCGCTTTCTAAATTTATAGCCGATTACTTCAAACATGTAACCAGTTAGGACTGCATGAGTGATATCATGTCGAGTGATGAAATTGAGTTCGATGAAGAAGATATCATACAAAATGCAAGCCTGTGTGAAAACTGTGATGATATCACAGAACATGAAGTTTTGAAAGAAAAATTGATTGGACAAGGTAGAGACTTACTTTTGAAATGTACAGTTTGTTCAAAGATTTCCACTTTATTAATCCGTGCACCAAAGTCAATTAGAATCCCATTTATCTTAACGGAAGGTCCGAATTCTCAAAAAATTACTATCGATATAGATAGTGATGAGGAATTTAGAATAGGAGACGTCTTTGAAGAAGATGATAAGTTATGGTCAGTCAACCAAATACTAATTTCTGGAGATAGAAAAGCGAAAATGGCTCAAGCAAGCGAAGTTACAAGTATTTCTGCACTGAGAACAGATATGGTAATTGTGAAATTGACAATGACGCGTGGAGAATTTTCTGATTCACAATCAATTACAGTTGAACATGGTAAAAAATTTACCGCTGGTCATTTGATGGAACATGCTGGAGAAACATGGCGTATAAGAGCAATACATACCGGTGAAGGAAGAACTATGAAAGGTACTGTAGAATCACAATTCATAAAACGAATATATCTTCATGAACCACCTAATACTCAACACTTTGAACCTAAAACTCCTAGAGAACGAAGACAGGCATGGAAAGAAGGTCGACTAGGATATAACCCAAATCCAATAATTCCCAAAGAAGTAACCAAAAAAAGGGTTAGACCTACCAATAAAAGAAAAAAGAAGAGACCTAGAAATTAGGGTCTATTGGTCCAAGGCATAATGAATGCTTTAGCAACTTGGGCTCCAACAGTTGGATTCTCTTTTAGCCTACGTATGCTATATTCATACCATTTCGCTCCATAAGGGATGTAAACTCTAGTCAAATGGCCTTCTGCAGCTAATTTTCTCCTTAGTGGTCCTCTAACTCCAAGAAGCATTTGGAACTCATATCCATTACCTTTGGAATTTCTTTTAGCACCAGAGTTTGGTCTTGGATCTTCAATATTTGGGCCCATACCATGCGATTTTAGTGCTGATTTTGCATGTTTTATTACTGGAACATCATGTGATGCAATTGCACAATATGCACCTGCAGAAAGCATCTTATCGATACAAGAATTGGTAGCCGAAACTATATCTGAATATGTAGTAAAAGCTATTTCTTCAGGTTCAAGATAAATTCCTTTACAAATTCGATAATCAGCCATCGGACCTAATTTTTCTTCTAGCGAATCAATATCTTCCAGACTTCTAAATAATCGCCCTTGAAGAACAGTCCCCACATTGGTAAGACCCTGTTCATGGAGGTCTATCACAATTTGAATTGTATCTTGAGTAACACGGTGATCCTCCATATCTAAACGAACAAACATATCATGTTTTGCAGCCATTTCAACTAAATTTTTAATGTTCTTAAATCCCTTTTCCGCATCGATTAGAAGACCAAAGGCAGTTGGTTTTATACTCAAATTAGCATCTAATTTATTTTCAATAATTGCATTTACAACTCTAACATATTCATCAAAAAAATACTGTGCCTCTTCCATTGAAGAAATCTCTTCGCCCAGCACATCAACAGTAAAACATGCATTCTCTTTACTCAATCTTTGCATTATTCTAACAGCATCAGATAATTCAGGTCCTGCCACATACCTTCTTGACACCCACTTGACAAACCATCGAGGCATACGTACTGTAGTTGCAACAACTAATTTGGAAAACCAACTAACCATAACGCCCTCCCCATCTTATGCTTGTGAAGGAGATTCTTGAGACTTGTGATTATCTATCAGATAATTCCATAAGAGATTTGGTATTTAGTAACGGTACCTTCAATTCTTCTAAATGTGTTCGAATTGCTTGCCTCTGCCATCCTTTGAAGGCTTTTTTGTCCATTGAGCAAACTACATTGCCATTTGGGAATGCTTGCTTCGTAGAATTGATTGCACATGTTAAGGAATTTTTCCAGGTTCCACCAGGTTGGTCTCCTTCGATTTCAGGTGCAGTGAATGGCAATGCGTATGTAGCAAGCATATGCCCTATCCATATTCCGTCAATTGAACCCAATTTATTGGCCCTAGGTGCGTAATGACCACCACCTAAAGTTACTACAACTGTTTCTCCTGAATTTAAATTTGCATCCCATTTTCCAAACTCCTTATCATCATTCATCCCTAATCCTTTGGCAATGAGATTTGCTAGTACTTCTGCTGCACCTCTATGCCCCCAAGTTTCCGCAGTTGAACCCACTTCGACGAAAATTGATGGGACATTTATCCACGGTCCATGATGCGTGACCTCCAATGAAAGGTCAAATTCTGACTCTATACTAGTTCCTGAAACCAATTCTAACATGTTCCTCCACCATGAAGCCAACCTAGGCGAAGGTGGCGGTGCATTACCGCTTTTACCTCCATATGGCGGTATTTCATCGTAATCCAGTTGAGGAACTCCGATTGGATGTAATGTCAGAGAAGGATTACCACTTTTCGCTGAATGTCTCGATGGGAATATTGCTTCACAAACATGCTCTCCAGTTTCTTTTTGCCATCTGAGATCTAAATTATCTTCATACAGTACCCCATCAGGATGTATCCACATTCGAATATTTTGATATGAATAGGCATCTAATCCCTCGACCTTTTGAAGTTCATCCCACTCAAATTTTTCCAGTAAATAGTCAGCCTGATTGGTCGACGCAATGTCGCCTCCACTGACTATGATTAGAACGACATCTTTGGAGGACATGGTAGAGGCATTACATACTCATTTTTGAGACCTTCTTAATACGAGATTTGACAAACTAAGCCGAACTGGACATAGTATGGCCAGTGAACATCCTGAAGACTTAGGGTTCACTCCCAAAAAAGTCCTTCAATGGAAAAATGGATATCTAGTGATTGGAGTCGACGGTGAATTGCAAAAATTATCAAATGATTATTCACAGATTGATAACTTCGTTAAACCCTTTCCAATGTCAATAAGGAATGCTACAATAATTGGTGAGAAATTAATAGCCACATGGCTAGACTCAGAATTGCTACTGGCTAGAATGGCCGCAATAAATCTAAACGACAAATTAGTACAGGGTGTTGACAGAAGTGAACTTAGAGTCAGAAGGACGATTGACAAGGCACTACACCCAGCAGCTTCATCATGGTCTCATGTATTGGATGCCGAACCGCTAGCACTTAATTCCAACAAAAGGTCATTTACATTTGTTCTTTGGAAAAAAGGAATCTACAATATGACTCATGAAGCACATGAAATATGGCGTAGGAAAGAGCCACAATGGAAGCAGTTATCTAAACTACCAAGAGCACAGGAAACAGTCAATGTAATAGTAAAAGAGGATGTAACTGAAATTTGGTCTAGAGGAATGGGGCTTAATATATATGATTTGGAAAATGGTGATCTAATAAGTAGTGACGTAATAAATAGCGACGGGTTCCTTCTTGATGTATTCAATGATGGTGAAAAATACTTGTTGCAACTTAATGACAATCATGTAGCTATGCTTGAAGATAAAAAAATAATCCTCCACGCAAGATTGAGTGGCCCAGTAAGTGATGCACGTTGGTGTGACAAGAAGCAAGGTTGGTACATTTGTGGATGGCGTGAAATTGTATTCTTATCCACAGAAAAATTCGAAAAAGTGACATTAAATGAAATTCCAATATACTATGATGAAATTCGTAATTTAGCACTATTCAATGACTCAAAGTGGAGACATGTATCGTTAGGAGAAGAAGAGTGATTACTCTAATTTTTCAGTATAGCCACATCTTCCACATGATTTTCTATCTTTGTGAATTGCAAGGAAAATACCTGGCCCACAGCCCTCTGCAGGACAGAATTCTCCTTTTCTAACCAACTTTCCGTCTTCCAAGGAATACTTCGAGTGCTTAGCCTTAGGATTTGGTCCTTCGCCCATTACTGCTCACCTCCATCTTCATCTTCAGACTCTGCAGTTTCTTCGGATGCAGGTGGTTCTTCAGATGCAACAGACTCTTCTTTAGCAGACGAAGAACGGAAAGGTTCATGCCTCTTGTGTATATATTCTGGTTCCACTTTCATGGACTCTTCATCAGCGTATATGAACGCCATACCAGTGGTTAGAGGTTGCCCAAATCTTGTCTTGCAGTCTTTCACCACTATCAAATCAGTCTTTGACCCTGGTTCGAGTGTTGCTACCAAATCCATTACTTCTTTTCTTGAAGGAGTAGACTTACCCTCATGCTTCCATTGAAAACCAATTTCAACACGATTCAACAATTTATTTTCTTTACGACTTGTTTTTTCCATATTTTCATCTCCTTCATCGAGTGTTTACTTTGAGTGCGTATTTACCTGGATGTTCTACATTCAATCTTTTTGCTATTTCAGAACGCTCTGGGTCCATGATTATAACATAACCTTGCCAATCTGAGGAAACTTGTGCAGAAGGACAACGAGAACATTGGTCAACACCATCGGCTAGTACTAGGTGACATTCACCACATGCGAAAGGATTCTTTGCCACATAATCACCTCATTCGTTATCCTCTTCTAACCAAGAATGACATCCAAGTCCTGGCTGCTTACTTGTCAATCCAATCTTTGATCTTCTTGGGTCGCTAGTATCAGGGGAAAGTGAAACTATTCTTGCTCTAACTGAATCACCGATTCCGATTCTACGCCCTGTTTGTCGGCCCTCAATCCAACCCATGCCTACATTTGCATCGACCATATCTTCCATGATTTGAGATTTATGTAATAGGGCTTCCATTGGACCGATTCTAACGAATGCACCGAATTCATTTATTTCAGAAACAGCTCCTTCGACAACTTCATAATCATCCATACAGAAAAGAACTGCATCAAAGCGGACTCTCTGATAGATTGCACCATCGCCGTGAATGATTCTTCCACGACCCAATGGTTTGTGATTATTGGTCACCAAAATGAAACGATTATCATCATCAAATCGGCCTTCAAAAGCAGTCATAGATAATCTATCGATGTGTTGGTCTAAAGATTGACCTTTACGCATGTATTCTGCAGGGATACGAATTGTATCTTCCTTTGTTACGATTTTGTACATTTCATCACGTCCTTAGGCCTATTCTCAAAGGAAGTGATGAAGGGATAGGGCGTAACCTATTCCGTCCTTCACCGGCTTTACCTCAGGAGAGAATTCGACCGTAGTCAAATTGGCCACTGACGACCCCTATTTAATGCAAACGGATAATTTCGCAAAAAAATTTCATCAAAATGGGACATGGAAGCAAATATTTACTTACAAAATTGATGCAAAAACTGTACGAATTGCCATAAGTCATAACAACCCCTTCGACACACAGACAAATATGACATTAGCGGATGCTAAGGAAGTTGGAGTAAATTTTCGCTCCACTTTTATGCTATTATTGCTAATGATGACTGCATTATCCCCGTTATTTACCAGCCAAAATTCGGATTATGTGCTAGACGATGAGAATAGTGATATATATTTCTCAAATAATGATGAACCTTGGAATCCAATAGAACAGCCTTGGGGGCAATATTCTAGGACTCCGACTCACAATGGAACTATGCCTCCTCATAGCCCTAATGGAGGGCCAGGACAAGGAAATGTTAGTGACATTACTGAGTTTGGAGTCATTGATACACCGGTTGTAAACTGGGTAATTGACGATGATGATGGATATGGTTCTGATTTGTACGGCTCTATAATTGGTGATTTTAGTAATAGTATCACTAGAACTAATGCAGCAAAGGAAAGATGTGGTGATGGTGAATTATTTGCTGTAATTGTCACGAGTGATACAACTAGTAGCAAGTTGAGCATAGTTACTGGTGATGATGCTAAAATCGCTTGGGAAGTAGATTTGGGGCTGACTGAAGATATTCGTTCAACACCGATGCTATTAGACGTAAATGGAGATGGACGGCTGGAAATTCTGTTAGCCTACGACACCAGTACATCTCTAGAAGTGGAATTATGGTCTCCTGAACTAGATTGTTCTGAATCTGGTTGGCAGAAAAGTGGACATTCAAATGAAAAAATATGGTCTATGAGCGATTCAAATTATCGGATTGGAATAGAGAGTCCACACTTTCCTACGAGAAATAGTGATCATAAATCTGTCACACAACCGCTACTAGCAGATTTAGAATTAGATGGAACTCCTGAACTAGTACTCTCGGTTGTCAATGAAAATACAAATGATCCAACTGTAGTTTCTCTATCGCTAACAATGTCTACACCGACAGATTTTGATTGGGAAGTAGTTTTGGATCGAGGGACTCATCCATCAGATCCTTCATGGGGTGCTCTTGACAATTACAATACTGCAATTGTTCTAACAACTATTGATTCAAATTCGGGAAATATGTGGATTTGGCTCTGGCGATGGTGCAATTAATGATATTTATACATCAGCTGGTTTTATTTCATATGGTATTGAACCAACAAAGAGCTTATACGACCTATCGTTAAAAAAGTATTCAATCGACAATATCATGAACCTGACAGTTGAGGAGGCAGAATTTGAAGAAAATTCATTCGATCTAATTCACTTTTGGCATGTAATTGAACACCTAAAAAATCCGTTTTTAGTTTTGGATAAAATTTTTTATTGGCTCAAGCCAGGTGGAATCTTAAACATCGGCACCCCCAACGCATCTATTCTTGATAATTATGTTGGTAAATTTTCAAAAAACTATAGTATTGGATATTATCATACTTTTATTTTTTCAAAGAATAATTTGGATATTGCTCTAAAAAAGGCAGGTTTTGATGTGACATATCATACAATTTATCCATCCAGTGGTTTAAAAAGATTTGGAAAAACCTTAGGCTCTAAAATCAG
>PBXE01000052.1 GCA_002727485.1 Methanobacteriota archaeon
CTCTTCAACATGACCTTGCTCGAATAATAATGCACCCAAGATATGTCTAACAGGCTGCATTTGTCCCCAAGGTTCGTTGTATGCAAGATTTAGCGAGAGGTCAACACCTCTACGTAGTTCATCAAATGCTGCAGTAAAGTCATGAGGTTCGCCGGCAGCCTTAGCAAGGAATTGCCTTCGATATTCGATTTCTGCCTCAAGAATTGCGGCATTCACATTTAGAATTGAAGGACCTTCGGCTGGGTCTTGATACATGAAATTATTATGCATCATACGACCTGCTAGGGCCGGATTTGCTAGAGCTTCTTTGAACAATACTTGCTCTGCTTCTGCTTCAGGAACCATGCCCTTNGAAGCATATGCAACTCCACGNGCATAATGCTGAGTNGCAATTGTAGCAGGGAATACTTCTTTATCGGAATACATTGGCTCTGCAAGTATTTCATCCCACTTACCAAATCTAATCATTACGTGCCATGGCATAGTAACATATGATTCAAGGAAAATTGCCCCCATTGGAATAATTCCTGCTAGCATAAATTGCGCACCGTGGTTTTCGTCNCCTGCCGGTAGAGTTTCTACAGCCTTTCTAGCATACTTCATTGCAGTCTCATACTGCCCCTCAAACATAGCACACCAGACGACAAAGTGATGGTTGTGCATGCGGTAGAATTTGTAGAATTGCGATTCATTNCCAGTGAGTTCAACATAATGGTCGTCAGCCTTGACGGCAGCAATGTTACAGTCCATTGCTTCTTTCCATTGGCCAACCCATGCATCGATGTGTGATGGCATGTGGACTAAGTGNCCACAGCCTGGCATCAGTGTTCTAAGAACATCGGCTGCTGGAAGCGCTCGCTCTGGGTATGGTGATAACTCAAGAGCGTGACAGTACAGATGGCAGAGTGCTGGGTGCTCTTTGGCCCCCGGCACATTTTCAAACGCATCTTCCATGATTTTAATCAGCATTAATGTGCTATCATCAACAGGAGTTATCTCACCACTTGCTGCATCTTTGTTCCATAGTGTCCATGGATTGAGATTCATCAGTGCTTCAACATATATTGCAGTAACATCGAGGTTCCCTTNNTACTTTTCATANAAAGGAGCCATTGCTTCCGCAAATGCTTGATTGAGTTCTGGTGAGTTGCCCATATTCAGTGCTGCAGGGTTTGCGTTGTCTCGAGCTTCCTTGGTGTGTCTTTTAGAAAGAGCCATAATCAAGTCTTGCTCTAACTCACTGCAATGGTCTTTCAGCGAAACGGCCTGCGAAATCGCATCATAACCTGGACCTAGGCCTGCCGACCAATTGTAGCTAGANGATAGACAATATGCAATACCCCACCAAGCCATCGCACAATTTGGATCTAATTCTGCACATTTGGTAAAGCAGGCAATTGCTTGTTCNTGGTTATAATTCAGCATGTGTCCAAAGGCTTCAACATACATTTTTCGGGCTTCATCATTGGAGCATGTTATATTTTCAGCAAATGCATAATTGGCTGGGACTCCAAAGTCATAATCTACTGGTGCTAACGACATGCTTCGCCGTTCATTGAGGGCAATATAAATGATATCAAAAGAATTTATCTATGTTAACATATATTTACTGTGTCTCAAAGAAATTTATGGAGTTTAGGTAATATGCAACATTAATTATTGCAGCGAAAGAAATCCAAGCAATGTACGGCCAAACCAATTTTGATGCTGTTGGAATTGTCTCAAAAACTAGATAAGCATAAATTACAGTAAACAATATCATCAAAATTAACATGAAGAATGAAAGAAGGTATTTTTCAGAGTTGAATANGCTAGGCCATAAAAAATTCAAAATTATTTGAATAAAGAATGAGATGAATATAATATTGGAATGTTGTAGTTNATCTTTTTTACTCAATGTCAACATCAAACTAACTGCGATNGTAGTATACAATACCGCCCAAATTGGNCCAATAATCCATCCTGGGGGCTGAAAAAATGGCTCATATTCTGAATCAAAAGTCATGACTACGCCCCACTATATATGCCCTAAGTTATGCTATTATATTACACAAATAATATATTGTTTTACTGGATTTCGATTATTTTTATTCAAACTCTATTTTCTCTAGTCATCAAAGTTACTGATTTTGATTCATGTTCTAATACCCCTACATCTCTAAATCCAAATCTATGATGAAATCTCATAGATCCCTCATTGGGAGGTTTGAGGCTTACTTCGGCGGTAATCATCACATTATTNCTTTCNGAGTATTTTATGACCTCTNGNTAAAGTAAAGAGCCTATNCCTCTATCACGATTATGGATACTAACCGCAATTCTATCGACATAAATGAATTCATCATATCTTTGATTAAACCAAGCATAATTTAGACTACCATAATTCGTTTTTGGCAATAGGCATAAAACAAAGCCAAGTAATTGTTCATCTTGATAAANACCCAAAGCCAATTCAGAAATATCCAATANATTACTAATTTCNTCAATAGAAACTTTACCAGTTCCTGGNAANCCTTGTTCATTAATCTCCCACATAGAATTTAAGTCAACATGCGTCAGTGAACGAATTTCCATACCATCGGTTAACACCCAATGTAGATAGATATTACGACAATAAACAATAAGTTGACAGGATTAGAAACCTTGATTTTTACCCGGCTTATCGTCCTTTCATGGCCGAGATGAACGCCACCTGTGGATTTCATTTCTTTGTAGTATTTTGTGTACTATTATTCACACCAATCTCGGGTTGTATTGGTACTGAAGAGGCTCAAGAGATGTTACCTGTGCAAGAATTGGATGAATTAGAAAATCCATGTCTAGTTGATTCACAATCAGTCACACAATCGATGACAATAATTAATGTAAACGGCGAAGAACGAATGTTTAGATTATCAGCACCTAACTCTAATGCTGGAACCAAATTACCCCTAATTATCGCCTTTCATGGAGGCGGTGGCGCTGCAGAAGATTTTCAACAACAAAATGAGTTTGATCAATTGGGAGAGCAAGAGAAATTCATAATGGCATATGCAATTGCTGAGGATGACAGAACTGCTTCTGAAGGAGAATGGTTTCTAAATACAGCAGCGACATCTAGAGAAGATAATGACTTTTCTGAAACGATTGTAGATGAGCTTTCTAAGGCATATTGTATTGACCAAGAACGTCTTTACGCAATAGGTTACTCCCTAGGTTCAATGTTTACTTATGAAATTGCATGCCAACTTAATCACAGGTTTGCTGCTGTCGCTTCATTTGCTGGAACTATGCCGGTGGAACCTGAAACATGTGACCTAAATGGAGGAATTTCAGTAATGCATATTCATGGAAAATTAGATTATATAATAGATTATGATGATGATTGGGATTGGAAAGATGGTGAACATGAAGGAGTTGGAACAATGAGTAGTGTTCCTGGAATGATTGATTCGTGGGCGGCGCGAGCAGATTGTCAAAATAGTGAAACTGAAGCAGATTTTTTCCTTGAACATATAAGCCATAGTGAATGTTTTGGAGATACCAGAATTGAGCATTACGGCATCGAACTTCATGAACATACATGGCCAGATGAAGTCGACGAGACTCCTACTTACCAGTTGATGTGGAATTTCCTCAGTGACTTTACAAACTAATTCGTATAATGTTTCGATTATTCGTTGAATTACAACCAAACCCAAACTATTCAGGGAGGGCTACTTATGAGCCATTCTCCCATGCCAATACCAAAAAAAGACCCCAAACAGAATCCTAAGAAAAATAACATTCCAGACATTCTTTTATTAGTAATTGAATCACTAATCGCCGTAATTAATACTATAAAACCAAAGAAGATATTTGGTAAAAATGCATCCCAGAACACCCATTTGTATCTGCTACAGGAAAAAATTACACAAGGTTCACCAAGAGAAAGAAAAAGAAATGACCAAATTGAAAAAGGAAGTGAAAAACCTATGAGAAAAATGGTAAAGGGTTTACTCAAGAAGTAATTGTTTTCTTCATTCGTGATTTGGTTTAATTTCGATTGATTTTTTTCGTTTAACATTTTTTTCCTATGATTAGATTTTTGAAATGGAATAAAGCCGATAGAAAATAACAAAAACAAAAAACAGAATTCTTTAGTATTTTCTGAAGGTATGTAAATGATGTAAAAAGACAACATGAACATGACTGAAATTATCATAAAAAGGCCAATGTTGGGTTTTGTATTGTCTTGAGTTACCTCCAAAATCTGGGATCTAGATTTGATAATATGCTCAACTTCTTCACTTCGCTGAACTGTTACAGAATGTTTCTCAATCCAATCTTCAGCCTCAGAAATTTTGGCCAATTCTTCTAAATATTGATCTCTATTTTCTTCCAAAACAGGATCTGGAATGCTTAACTTGCGTTGCACAGGTAAAGTCCCCTTTTCAATACAAATTTTTCGATATTGATAAAATATATCCCGACTCACAAGAATTAAATTTGTCATTTCCATGATTTAATCATGGCGGGATGGATATCTGCTTTGATTGCCTCATTATTTGGTGCTGGAGAAGCAGTTGAAAAAATTCTTGAAGAAGAATAAGTCACAATTTCTATGATTAGATTCAAATGGAATCTATTCTTCCTCAAATTTATCCTCGATAATCTTCTCAATAAGAGTACCAATTAGGTTGACTTTACTACTATTGAGTACGAAAGATGCTATGACTAAAATCAAGATAATTAGTAATAGTATCCACCACATGTTTGAGGATGAATCGTCTTCGGGTTCTGATGCATCTAAGTCTGTTTGTGAAGCAGTCTGTTCAGTTCCATAACCCCAAGTGGAAGTAGTAATGGTTGCCCATGGAGAGTTGCCTACTCTGCTAAACTCTTCAATTATTTTATTTCCTTTGTCATTATAACTGTAATTCCAGTAAATTGTCCAATTATTTGGCTCATCATTTTGTTCTTTGGAAACTAACTTCCAAGAATCATCATAAGAATAATTTGTTGTTAGAGATACTTGAGTCGAGCCATATATTGTGGTCGATGTTTCTGAAGTCACTAGGTTTTCAGAGTTATATTGGTATTCTATGGAAGTACTCAATTGTCCATTATTTGAAGTATTAACATAAGCGATATTACCGTTGTCAAAATAAGTTGTATTTACAGTAGTATATGATTCATCAGTTGTGCTATTTGCAAGTATTTCTCTACCTTCGCTATCATAACCATAACTTGTTGTATACTCTTGATTTACTGAAAAGTCACCATCATTATGTGAAAGTTCAACCCAGTTACTACTAACCAAAATTCCATTTTCATAGCTAAATCCTTCTTGCCAAAGATAGATTATCTCACCATTTGAATTGTACCAGTATGTAGAGGTATTAGAAATCGTGTTGTCTTCATTATATGAAATAAAATTATGATGTTGTGAGTCATAAGTGGTATCTGTTTTCTCAATTAGTCTACACTGCGAATCATATGTTAAATTCGACTCTCTTGAGTGCAATTTAGCCATTTCTTCGTCTTCATGAATCCATTCATAATTTTCTTTGACAATTACCCAGCAATCATGTCCTTCTGATTCCTCAGCGGCTACCGAGTAACAGTTACTGATACACAGTATCGCAACCATCGCAGCCATCAGTAATGATGTTCTTTGCATATGTCTAAGTAATAAAAATGATACTATAATATTAATCATATATCAAGTTGGTAATCTCCCAACCCGCTGAGAATTTAAAATGGGTAATTTTTCGATACGCTTAAACTATATTCAAACTAAGTCTCACAAGGATTAGAATCATTAACAAAACCTAAATCCCCCACTGCGTAGGCCTAAAACTTAAATTAACCCAACCATGAGTAGTGCCGTCTAATTGGTTGATGTTATGTCAGGTAGAGACCCTCTGCATTTATGGCCATTGACAAAAGGTTTTGTGATGCCGTTCATACTTCCGATTCTAGGCTTCATCTATGGAGTTAATAGTGCTGAAGGAAGAGCCAGTTTAGATATAATTGTGCTATCGATTTTTGGTGCACCAATAATAGCTGTAGGGTTCTTGTCTTACGAATATTATACTGAACAAAGATCGATGATGTATGGTACAATGGCAGCATTGTTTTTGATGATTTTATTCATTTTTGGATTATTTTCAAGTTGACTCACAAGAGTTCAAAATCAAATTTATGGATTTTATTCAGGAGCAATCCTCCCCAGGAAATCCCCAACAACCTGATGAAAATGCACTATCCCACATCGCATTCAACCACAGGACAAAAATAAACAAAAGAAAGGCCAAAGATATGGTGATTAGAATAAAGTACCGAATAAATTTTGAAATTAAACTCTCTTCACCATTGCCATGAATAGAAATTTTTTCA
>PBXE01000003.1 GCA_002727485.1 Methanobacteriota archaeon
CTTCAATAACTTTATTTAATTGCCATTCTTTAAGATTGAAAGGACCATTACCAACAAAGTTCCCTGGTCTAGTCCATTTTGTTCCAACACTATCAATTGATCCGTACTGCTCGATAGTTTCTTTATGCACAGGTCGTGTGGTGTAGTGAGTTAATAACTCTATAAAATACGGCGCAGGATTTGCGAGTGTGACTTGTAGTTGATAGTCATTAATAGCTTTTACGCCTACTTCGTTAAAATCTGTAATTTCTCCTTTGTTAAAAGGTTCAGCATTTTTAATATCATAGAGCATATCAGGATATTGAGACCCTAATGATGGTAATAGAACCCTCTTCCAGGAATATACAAAATCATGTGCATCAACAATATCGCCATTTGACCATCTAGCATTTTTTCTTAAATTGAAAGTGTAAATAAGTCCATTAGAGGAAATATCCCATGTCTCAGCTACACCAGGTAACGGCGATAAGCCATCAGGATGTCTAATGACCAGTCCTTCTAATAAAGCCATTAAAATTTTACTTTCAGGAACTCCAGTTACAATATGAGGATCTAAGTCCTGGGGTTCAGTGCCATTTCCTATCAATAGTATTTGAGTCTCTAAAGAGGAGTCTACGGGCTTCTCGTAAGAAGAGCAGGCTGCTAAGAAAATTAAAGTTACATATATTATTTTTTTCATAGTTTTGTATAAAAAAAAGGTCAGTAAGAACTGACCTTTTTTTGTTTGTAATGAAATTACATTTTGTATTTAAAGCCAACATACCAATACTGACTATCCCAAGATCTATATACACCAGAAGCTGTATATGTTCCTGTCTCACCATTATTTGTTCCACCTGGTAAGAATGGAGGTTGTTTGTCAGTTAGGTTGTCAACACCTACCCATGCCTGAAGACCATCAGTGAACTGATATCTAAGCTGTAAGTCTACATAGAGGTAATTGCCTACTTGCCAATCAGCAAGCTCACAAGTTAACCATGATATGTCATTACATGTAGCATTATCAGTATTTCCACCACCATGGTTAAAGCTTAAGTCATCAACCACATCTCCAATATATGTAGTATCAACTGAGAAAGTTAGATCATTGTTTGTATATAAGAATCTAAGTTTCGCTTTATCTTCAGGGTGACCGATTTCACCTACGTAATCAGTTCCAGCATCTTCATCGTTAGCTCTATAAGTATGAGTATCTAAACGAGTCCATACTAGTGAAGTGCTTAAAGAACCTGGAACAGGACCTAAGTCATCAAATGAATAATCAATAGCCAAGTCCATTCCTTCATTCTTATAGAAAGACTGGTTAATTACATATGAACTCCAGCTTTCTAAGTGACCGCTTGGGAATCTAGTGTGCTGATCACAAAAAGCATTTGGGAAATCAGACGGAGCAGCTTCGAAACATTTTCTGATAGCAACAGATGCGCTTAATTGAGAAATCACATCTTCTATTTCTATCTCATATGAATCTAAAGTTACACTCAAGTTAGGAGCAAATGTTGGAGTCCAAACTACACCAATTGTTGTTGTATCGGCTGTTTCTTCACCTACATTTTTATTACCACCTACCATACCGTAGATATTCTGAGTGTTTAACTGAGAATAAGCTAAACCTGGAACAGTAGCACCTAATTCAGCATCAAAGCTACCATTTGCTATAGCGTTTGCAACAGAAGCAACGGAGTTACAGTTTGCTATAACATTAGGATCAGTAGATCCGCCTTGAGCAGTTCCTAAACCGGCGCACGGATCAGGAATACTTGTCCAAGTTTGAGAAGAGCCAGCGAATAAGTCACTGATACTAGGAGCTCTAACAGCTTCACCAACAACGCTTCTTATTCTCCACTCATCATTTATAGTCCAAAGTAATCCTACTTTTTGAGCATTAGTTTTTCCTATTGTTGAATAATCGTCTTGCCTGAAAGCAGTTTCCATAACAAGAGAGTCAACAAATGGTACACCTTCTATAAGAGGGAACAACAACTCTACATACATTCCAGTGGAGTCTTGATTTCCTATCTCAGCAGGTATTTGGTTACCACCATGTAAACCTTTTTGTTGTAATCCGTCAGGTAACTCAAAAGAACTTTCTTCTTTTCTCTCGATACCGGCAGCTGCACTAAATGTATAGTCACCGATCGAAATATCACCAGTAGTGTCAAAAGCAGCTACATGCAGCTTATTGTTAGAGAAAGTCATTGGATTATAAATAATCCAATTTGACATCTCTGGAGTAATAGAACCAATTCCAAATACGTTGATTGGAACACAACCAAAAGCATCAGCTGTTACGTCTTTACAAGAATAAGTTCCATCAGCATTTTGTCTTGCATCTAAAGCAAACTTAAAGTTAGCTGCATTAAATTGTCTTGTAGAAACCTGAGCTCTTTGAGTTTCACCATATTGATAATATGCAGTGTATTCCCATCCAGTATTTCCAAGATCACCTTCAGCTCCAAACGCCAATCTAATAGTGTCTCTTTTATTCTTAGCACCACCAGCATGGACATCGATTAGCCTCTTGATGAAGTGAATGTGAGTAGTATCTTCGTTTATGTAAGCATCTCTAAATGCTTGCGGGATGAAAGGGTTGTCCACCGGGACACCCACTGAAGAGTCAAGGTAAACATCACTAACACTGTTCATTGGGAAAGGCTCTAGACCTGTAGTTGCAGAAGATTCGTTGTAGTTAATCTCAGCAAATAAAGTTGTTCCATTATCAAGGTTATAGTTAGCTTTAGCGAAAGCACTGTATCTGTGAACAGGAACTTCTATGTACCTGAAGTAGTTTCTGTTGAATCCACAATCAGCTGAGCTTCCATAATTTTGCCATACATCTGATTTGACAACTGCATAACCTCCAGCGGCACCGATTCCATTTCTTCTATCACAACTAGTTGTTTTGTAGCCACCTTGTGGTCCGTCAGCATCATACAATTGGAATCTTCCTTGAGGGGGGTAAGAAGAGAAGCCAGGATCTAAAAGACCACTCGCTCCGTAATACCCATACCAGAAAACATCTCTGTCAGTTTTATCTCTGTTTCTAGCCCAAACACCGCCTTGTTCATCATATCTTAGATTGAAAACAGCGTTTCCTTTTCCTTCATCAAAGTCTGAACCTAAAGTCATGCTGAAACCTGTTGTTTCTCCATCACCTTCGTCATAAGCACCTTGAGTAAGCTCAATGCCAAGTCCAGCATAGTCTTCTCTGAGGATAATGTTAATAACACCAGCGATCGCATCAGATCCGTAAACAGCTGAAGCACCACCAGTTATTACTTCTATTCTCTCAATAAGATCAGTTGGAATAGAGTTTAAGTCCACGATAGGAGTACCAGGTATACCTGGAACCCATCTTCTTCCGTTAACAAGTACTAGTGTTCTAGCCGCACCAAGACCCCTAAGGTTAATTGCTTGCACACCACCAGTACCAACGCTGAAGTTAGTAGTTCCTCGAGAGTAAGAAGCATAACCGTTCGCAGGTATCTCAGATAAGATATCAAAGACGTTAACTTCACCAGTCAACTCGATTTGCTCTTCACCTAAAGTAAGTAAAGGAACAGGAGAGTCAAGGTTAGACCTTTTAATCCTAGAACCTGTTACAACGACCTCTTCTACATCATCAGCACCCTCTTCATCAGCAAATGCTGAAAAAGGAGTTAATGAGAGAAGGGAAACAAAAAACAATCCTAGGAAGGATTTTGTCCAAAATTTTATGGTAGTTTTCATAAATTTCACCCCAAAATAATAATAATATGCCCTCTTAAGAAGGCTCTGTAACGCTACAATAATCAATAAATACATATTTAGCAACAAATATGTCTTATTTGTAACAAGTCTAAGAATATCTTTTTTAGGACATTTTCTTAAATAAAACTAAAATACCGGTATGAACTTACTTAAAAATAAAAATATCCTCATTGTAGGGGTGGCAAACAAACACTCTATAGCTTCAGGAATAGCTGAATCTATGGCTGAAAATGGCGCTAATATTGCTCTTACGTATCAAAATGACCGATTGAAAGAAAATGTGATTAAATTAGGCGAAAGTTGGGGAGTTGATACTTTTATACCTTGTGATGTGGCTTCAGATGATGAAATTAAGGATGCCTTTAACGCTCTTTCAGGTTCATGGGATGGTGTGGATGCTGTAATTCATGCGGTCGGTTTTGCCCCAAGAGAGGAGCTCGATGGTGATTTTTTGGATGCTACTTCTAGAGAGGGATTTTCTATAGCGCATGATATAAGCAGTTACAGCTTTATAGGTCTAGCTAAAGCTGCCAAGCCTTTTATGGCCGGAAGACAAGGGTCTTTACTGACCCTATCTTATCTTGGGTCTCAAATGACTATGCCCAATTACAATGTTATGGGGCTAGCCAAGGCAAGCCTTGAAGCTAGTGTTAGGTATCTGGCTGTATCTATGGGAAAACATGGGCATCGAGTAAATGCCATTTCTGCTGGCCCTATAAAGACACTAGCTGCTTCTGGTGTTAAAAATTTTAGAAAAATGCTTAGCTACAACGCCTCTAGGACTCCTATAGAGAGAAATATCACTACTAGAGAAGTTGGCGATGCTGCAACATTCCTATCATCTGATATGGCTAGTGGTATCAGCGGAGAAATCCTTTACGTAGACGGAGGTTTCAATACTACTGCGATGGGATCTCTAGAAGAAGAAACCTAATTCATCCTGACTATATTGATAGAATCTTGCAAGGCTAGTTGAAGTTCCCCTATTTCTGTGATGTTTCTTTGTTGATTTAAGAAATTGGATATATTTGATATTTCCTCATCACCTAATTCACTATTTCCTTCTTTAACTGCATCCAATCTAAACAATAAGTAGTCACCATTTGATGACTGAGAAGTGTCAAATACATTTCCAGCAGAAGACCTTGAGAGTGCAAAAATTCGATCTATAGATTCTCCAGGTAGTAAGGAACTATCTCTCTTCAATCCTTGGTATGTTTCTAAAGATACACCTTCTTCGGTTGCAATATCAGTTATTGATTTTCCCTCTTCTAGAGAGGTCAGTAAATTTTGCATATAAGATATAGAAACATTNCTAATTTCNGAAGCGATGTAATCTTGTTCTANTTNTTCTTGAATTTGTTCANAAGGTATTTGTTTTTCCTCAACAACATCTTTCAATTGAAGNAGGCTAAANGATAGTGGCGAAGTTTCAATTATTTCTGGATAGTTAATNTCTAAACTATCTCCGTAAAGATANTCCTCAATAAAGCTNTTATTCAAATCAGCTGGTATAGCGTCTCTAGAAAAATAAGTACTTGTTTTATAGGGAATCGAAGCTGCTTCAGATATATCTTTTATTTCGGCCATTGAAAAAGACATTTCGGAAATTTTATCCAAAACTTCTACATACTTCTCTTCGGCTTTTCTAGAGACTAAAGATAATCTGATGTCATCAGCTCTTTCACTCAAGGATTCAGGTTGTGGCTCAATTAAAGAAACAAGCTTGATCAAATGTACGGTGTCTTCCAGTACAATCGGTCCAAAAACATCTCCTTCATTCATTGAATTTAAAGGTATATCAAATTCAGGTGGTAGAAGCGTCCCGTCAGTAACACCAAGATCGCCCTTTATTTCTTTAGTACCCTCGTCCTCAGAAACTTCTAAAACCAGATCTTCAAATCTCTCGCCATTTTCAATCCGAGTTTTTACAATACTGAGCTCATCAAATGCAGTTTGAGAATTTCTATCGGAATTTATGTTAAGCATTATGTGTGAAACTTGTTTTCTAACGGTACTGTCAAAGTCCAGCAGATATTCTTTATGCTCATCTTCTATTTCTGACTCTGAAATTTCGATATCCTTTTCAAGGTCTTTTGAGCTAAGGTTTAAATAATCTACTTTAAACTTCTGAGGTTCTATATAAGAATTTAAATTACCATTATAGAAGTCATTTAACTCTTGTTCGGTATAACTTAATGTATTCTCAAATTTTGACCGAGGAAGCCTGATAAAAGATATGTCTCTTTCCTGTTCAGCTAAACTTATGGATTCTTGAACTTCTGAATCAGTTAAGAAGGAGGAATTAATGAGCGTTAATCTCCATATATTGGACATTAAATCTTGTTTTATCCTATTTAGGTAGTCTGAAGGTATAAAGCCATTGCTTCTAGCAAAAGAATCAAAACGAAGTTGACTAAAGCTCCCATTTTCAAGAAATTGTTCTTCATTAGCTAATTGCTTAAGAACAAATTCATCGGTTAGATTTATTCCTTTTCTTTCAAGGAAATCCAAAGTAGAAAACTTACCTATAAGAGAATCGGTTGAAAAATTTACTAGAAATTCATCTTCAAAAGTTTGGTTGGGAAATCTCTGATTTAGCAAGGCCTGCTGTGAGCTAACCTCAAAGCCTAAGTCAACAGTAGTGATTTTCTTTGATCCAACTTGAGCAACAACATTTGCGTTACCTTGTGAAAAGAAGCCTGCCCATCCCACAGAACCAATAAAAGTGATTATTATGGCTACAACTATTACTTTAGTAATATTACCCGTTAAGCCATTTCTTATAGATTGTATACCTGACATTTTTAATTAATTATAAAAAAGCGCGCCTATTGGCGCGCTCTTTAGAAACTGTTTAAGTTTAAAGGCTTTCTTTAAGTGCCTTACCTGCTTTAAATCCAACTGACTTAGAAGCAGCAATTTGAATCGTAGCGCCTGTCTGAGGATTTCTACCAGTTCTTGCAGCTCTGTGTCTTACGTTGAAAGTTCCGAAACCTACTAGTGAAACACTATCTCCACCAGCTAAGCTTCCAGCTATTGCATTTAAAGTTGCTTCTACCGCTCTTCCGGCTTCAGCTTTTGATGTATCAGTTGCTGCAGCTACAGCGTCTGTTAATTGGGCTTTATTCACATTAATCTCCTAGAGTCTTGTTAAGCCAACTTGTCGCTATGCAAGTCAGTCATAATGATTAAAACCCTAGCTAAAAGCCTTGTCAAGCTTGAATTTAATTTAATTAATGGGCTTTTACAGAGGTCTTCTTTGGTTTGGATTTCTTGGTGGGTACTTTTCCTTCCTCATCATCCTTTTCCCAAGGTATAGGTTGTCTAGTAAGAACAATGTCGAGCACTTCGTCTATCCACCTAACAGGTTTTATATCTAGGTCAGCCTTAATATTATCAGGTATTTCTTTCAGATCTCTGACATTACCTTCTGGTATCAAAACAACCTTGATACCTCCTCTTCTTGCCGCCAATAGCTTTTCTTTAAGACCACCAATCTTTAGCACTTCACCTCTGAGAGTAATTTCTCCTGTCATTGCCACATCGGAACGCACAGGTATCTGAGAAAGTACTGAAGTTAAAGCAGTTGCCATAGCAGCACCTGCACTTGGACCATCTTTTGGAGTAGCTCCTTCAGGGACGTGTATATGAATATCTTGTTCTTCATAGAATTTTGGATCTATTCCCAAAGATTCGGATCTTGAACGAACTACAGATAAAGCGGCTTGAATTGACTCTTGCATTACATCTCCAAGAGAACCTGTTTTTATAATCTTACCTTTTCCTAAGAAACTTGAAGCTTCAATTGTAAGTAGCTCCCCTCCAACTTGAGTCCAGGCTAGTCCGGTAACTTGACCTATACGGTCATTCTCCTCTGCTTCACCAAACTCGAACTTTCTGACTCCACAGTAATCTTCTAAAGTTTTTGGGTTAATCGATATCTTCTTAGGCTTGTCTAAAGAAGCATTCTTTTTAACAACTTTTCGACATATTTTTGCAATCTCTCTTTCTAAAGACCTAACTCCAGCTTCTCTAGTAAAGTATCTAATTAAATCTTTAATGGTATTTTTGGTTATAGAAAGCTCATTATCTTTAAGGCCATTATTTTTCTTTTGTTTTTCGATTAGATACTTCTCGGCTATATTGACCTTTTCATCTTCTGTGTATCCTGGCAAAGTTATAATCTCCATTCTATCCAATAGAGCCGAAGGAATATTCATGCTATTGGCTGTGCACACAAACATAATATCCGATAAGTCGTAGTCCACTTCTAGGTAGTGATCATTGAATGTGTGGTTTTGTTCGGGATCAAGGACTTCCAATAAAGCAGATGCAGGATCTCCTCTAAAGTCCATACCCATTTTGTCTATTTCATCTAAAAGAAATAAAGGATTTTTTACACCAGTTTTAGAGAGCTTCTGTAGAATCCTGCCAGGCATCGAGCCTATATAAGTCCTTCGATGGCCCCTAATTTCAGCTTCATCGCGAACTCCACCTAAAGACATTCTTACGAACTTTCTATTTGTAGCTCTGGCTATAGATTCTCCTAAGGAAGTCTTACCTACACCTGGAGGTCCGACCAAACAAAGTACTGGGCCTTTAAGTTTTTTAACTCTCTTTTGAACAGCCAGATATTCTAATATTCTTTCTTTAACTTCTTCTAATCCAAAGTGGTCTTCATTCAGAACTTCGCTGGCTTTATTTAAGTCTGATCTAATTTTACTCTTCTTTTTCCAGGGAATACTGAGCATCCAATCTATATAACCACGAACAACAGAAGCTTCAGCGGACATTGGAGACATCATTTTATATTTTTGGAGTTCTGTAAGAGCTTTTTCTTGAGCTTCTTTGGTCATTCCAGCTTCATTTATTTTGGCTTCTAGTTGTTCTGCTTCTTCAGCTTCGTCTATTTCGCCCAATTCTTTTTTGAGGGCTTTCATTTGTTCGTTAAGATAGTACTCTTTTTGGCTTTTTTCCATTTGACTCTTAACTCTACCTCTAATCTTCTTTTCAACCTTAGAAAGGTCTAGCTGTGAATCTAAATGTTCTAAAATTCTATTTGCTCTATCAGTCAAACTGATCATTTCAAGAATTTCCTGCTTCTGACTAATGTCTATTGAAAGGTGCCCTACAAGAGTGTCTGTAAGTCTTGATAGTGAATCGATTGCATTCACGGTATTAAGAACCTCCGGGGTTGCTTTGCGAGTGAGTTTTACATACTCTTGAAACTGCTTTTTAAGGGTCGGTAAAAAGTGTCTTAAATCTTCAGAATCAGCCTCCTCTTCTATGGAAGAGACTTGAACTGACATAAAATCATCGGATGACTGAAGAGACTCAATTGATGCTCTCTTATTCCCCTCAACTAAAACTTTAAGGGTCCCATCTGGTAGTTTAATGAGCTGCAGGATTGTAGATAAAGTACCTATTGGGTAAAGATCACCTAATTTAGGATCATCTTGTTGAGCACTCTTCTGAGCTACCAACATGATTTGTTTATCTCCAGCCATAGCTGCTTGAAGAGCAGTAATTGATTTTTCTCTACCGACAAAAAGAGGTGTAACTACTGAAGGAAAAATAACTACATCTCTTAGAGGCAGTAGGGGTATATTTTGATTTTTCTTAGACATAATTTAATTGGTTATATGTCTAATAATGGGGTTTTAGTTCAAAAAAACAAGCCCTATCCAGTTTTTGTTTTGGAAGTTTTTTCGTAAACCATTAATGGTTCTGATTCTCCCTTTACAACTGAAGCATCTAAAACAACTTTATTCAAAGAATCTTCAGAGGGTACCTTGTACATGGTCTCCATCAATATGCTTTCAAGAATTGAACGAAGACCTCTAGCACCTGTTTTTCTTTCTATGGCTTTTTTTGCAATTTCTAAAAGAGCATCTTCTCTAATATCCAGCTCAACCTCTTCCATCTCAAAAAGTTTTGAGAATTGTTTTGTAAGACTATTCTTTGGCTCAGTCAGGATCGTGATTAAGGCCTCTTCATCCAATTGTTCAAGAGTAGTTATAACAGGCAGTCTCCCTACAAATTCTGGTATCAAGCCAAATTTTATAAGGTCTTCAGGTCGAACTTGACCTATTAGCTTATCAGTCTCATTTTCAGATTTAATAGATGTGACGTTGGCACCGAATCCTATTCCAGTTTCTTCGCACCTTTGTTGAATAACAGATTCAAGCCCAGAAAATGCGCCACCACAAATGAATAAAATGTTCGAAGTATCAACCTGCAAGAATTCTTGCTGAGGATGCTTCCTGCCCCCTTGCGGAGGTACAGAGGCAACTGTTCCCTCTATAAGTTTTAGAAGAGCTTGCTGAACGCCCTCCCCTGAAACATCTCTAGTGATAGAGGGATTATCAGATTTACGAGCTATTTTATCGATTTCATCTATATATACGATTCCTAGTTGTGCTTTTTCAATATCGTAATCACATTTTTGAAGTAGTTTTTGAATTATATTTTCAACGTCTTCACCAACATAACCTGCCTCAGTGAGAGTTGTCGCGTCAGCTATAGTGAAAGGAACATCAAGTAATCTAGCAAGTGTTTGGGCCAATAGAGTTTTGCCGGACCCTGTGGGGCCTAGGAGCAGAATATTACTCTTAGTTAGCTCAACTTCATCTTTAGATTCTAATTTCTTAGCACCCTTTAACCTTTTGTAGTGATTATAAACAGCAACGGATAAGTTCTTTTTAGCTTCTTCTTGACCTATTACGTATTCGTCAAGGGTAGCTTTGATTTCCATAGGAACTGGAAATTCGTCGTCATCGTCTTCTGAGGCTTCTGAAATTTCTTCTTTAATTATGTCGTTACATAAATCTATACACTCGTTGCATATATATACTGAAGGCCCTGCAATTAATTTTCTAACTTCGTTTTGATTCTTTCCACAAAAAGAACAATAAAGAAGTTTATCTTCGCTATTTTCTGTATTGTCATTATCAGACATCTGAACTCCTGTTACTTTTCGACTGAGCGACTGTCTACTACTGCATCAATTAAACCATACTTAACAGCCTGATCGGGAGACATAAAATTATCTCTATCGCTATCCTTAGCAATCTTATCAACCTTTTGACCAGAATGGTTGGCTAAAATTTCATTCAATTTCTTTTTTATGGATAAGATTTCTTGAGTATGAATTTCTATATCACTAGCTTGTCCTTGGAACCCACCCAAAACTTGATGGATCATCACCCTAGAATTTGGAAGAGCTTGTCTTTTACCTTTGGCGCCGCCGGACAATAATACCGCGCCCATACTCGCTGCTTGGCCAATACAAAGAGTCGAAACATCCGGCTTTATAAATTGCATAGTATCGTAAATGGATAAACCTGCTGTTACAGAACCGCCCGGAGAATTGATATACAAGTGAATATCCTTATCAGGATTTTCTGCTTCGAGGTAAAGCATTTGGGCAACGATAAGATTCGCTCCGTAATCTTCAACTGGTCCTGTTAAAAATATAACTCTCTCTTTTAAGAGTCTAGAATATATGTCGTAGGCCCTCTCACCTCTTGGTGTTTGTTCTACAACCATCGGCACCAATTGATTCATAGCTTTGTTATTGTCTTCTATCATTTGAATTGTCCTTAACTACTAGATGGGGCTTTTAAAATTATTTTCAAGCATAAGTTCCTGAAACGCAATCTTCATAAGATAAATTCTCATCACTAGATTTAGCTTCTAGTTTTAGAGCATCAACTACTTGTTCCTCAAGTGAAATAGATTCAATATTCCTAAGTTGCTCGTCGTCAGAATAAAAATAATTTATAACTTGTTGAGGGTCTTTATAGTTTTTTGCCCTATCTTCAATAATCTCTTTAACTTTATCTGCATCAGGCTTTAATTCTTTCTCTTCAATAATTTTATTTAGAAGAATGCCAACTTTTACTCTCTTTGTTGCCTCTTCGCTAAACATATCATTTGGAAAAAGATCCTCATTAAGATCTTTAAGATCCATTCCCATCCTTCTTGCTGTATCTTGTTTCATATTTGAAACTTCAGAATCAATCATTGCTGAAGGAACTTCAAAATCATTAGCATCTAAAAGAGAATCGTACAGGCTTTGTTTAATTTTACCGTTTAAGATATTGACTAAATCTTCTTCAAGTTTTGATCTAATTTCTATCTTGAAAGCTTCAATATTTTCAGCTTCGATACCGGTACTTTTAAAAAAATCTTCGTTAAGTTCAGGTAATTTAGGTGTTAAAACCTCTTTTATTTCTGTATCAAAATTAACAGGCTTTCCTGCTAACTCTGATTTTCCATAATCACTTGGAAATTCTAATTCCAAGACTTTTTTATCACCCTTTTTTAATCCGATAAGGCCGTCTTCAAATCCCTCAATCATGGATTTAGAGCCTAGCTCTACAGAGAAGTCATCGGCTGTACCGCCTTCAAATTCCTCTCCGTCTATTTTCCCTACAAAATTTATTTTCACTTGGTCACCACTCTTAGATACTTCATCTACGGGCTCCCATTGACTTAGTCTTTTTTGAAGATTGGTAATAGTATTATCTAAATCATCTTCAGTTATTTCGCAAAGATAATTTGTATATGATACTTTGCTCATTTTGGAGAGTTTTACTTCTGGGTAGACTTCAAATGTCGCTTTAAACTTTGCGTCCTTTCCTTCTTCTATCTTTTCAGGAATCAAGTTAGGTCTGCTCACTATTTTAAGATCCTTTTCTTGGGCAATTTTTGAAAAAGTCTTGCTTGCTAAATCCCAAAGAACATCTTGTCTTATTTCGGGACCATAGATACTAGTGACGACGTCCAAAGGTGCCTTACCTTTTCTGAAACCTTTTAGCTTGGAATCTTTTTGTGCAGCCTTGAGTTTAGAAGATACTTGTTCTTCAATATCTTTAATAGGAACAACAATCTCTAAACTTTGATTTATATCAGTATTTGATTTAAACGAGAATTTCATAATTTATCCTTTTGGGGTGGGCGATGGGGCTCGAACCCACGACCACTGGAATCACAATCCAGGGCTCTACCAACTGAGCTACG
>PBXE01000053.1 GCA_002727485.1 Methanobacteriota archaeon
ATAATAGGGAAGGGGATAAGACCAGCATCAAACCCAGTTGCGTATATGATGACATCAAGTTCGTAGTTATCTCCTGAAGCAACTTTCAGACCTTTTTCGGTTATCTCTGTGACACCTCCAGGCTCATGAACAAGCTTTACATTATCCTTATTGTAAGTAGTGAAATAATCGTCAATGATGAGAACCCTTTTACAAAAAAACGGATAGTCTGGAGTAAGTAATTTAGCAGTTTCTGGATCCTTCACATCATTTTTAATTCTTTCAGAAAGAAGAGCACATACATCTGCATTCCATTTTTCATCGTGAAGCTGTTCAAAAGTAAAAGGAATATTGGGATCTGGTGGTAACTCCTTTTTCCAGTCAACATGTCTTAATTTTGTGCTATAACCTCCTGCCTTGAAGGCTTCGACTATTTCAGGAGGTGTGGGCTGNTCTTCCCTTTCAATTGCCCAAGTCGGGGTCCTTTGAAATACAGTTAATTGCNTAACTTCATCAGCTATAGATGTTATGACTTGTGCCGCTGAGGCACCTGTACCTATTATTCCGACATTTTTACCTTTCAAGTTGATACCTTTGTCCCATTTTGCAGTGTGGAAACTTTCACCCTTAAAAGACTCCATTCCACCAAGTTCTGGCATTCGAGGAGTTGATAATGGGCCGTTAGCAGAAACTACATGAAGTGCTTCAAAATATTCTATTTTATTGTCTAAGCTTAAATTTTTAGCCTCTATGCTCCAAACCCCAGAAGAAAGGTATTCAAGCTTAGTAACTTCATACGAAAATTTAATGTGTCTTCTAATATCAAAATGATCAGCTAGCATTTCTGCATAATCAGCAATTTCATGTTGACTGACATATCTTTTTGAGGGAATAAAACCGGTATCGTCGAGAAAGGGAAGATAGGTATAAGATTGGACATCACAAGCAGCTCCGGGATATGAACCAACACCACCATGACTCCAGACACCACCAAGCGAATTATTTTTTTCGAAGATGCAAATATCTTCAATACCTTTTTCTTTAAGGTAATGTGCAGAGGTTAAACCAGAAAATCCACTACCAACAATCGCTACTTCATATCTATTCATCTTTTCACCTTATGACTCACAAGCCTCAATAGTTTGTAAAATTAGTGTATTAATTGTCATTGGACCAACGCCCCCTGGTACCGGAGTGTAGGCTAGACTTCTCTCTGAACAAGCCTCTAGATCTATATCTCCGCATTGCTCAGGATGGTAACCTGCATCNATGACTATCGCATCATNCTTTATCCATTCTCCTTGAATAAATTTTGGTATNCCTACAGCTCCAACGACAATATCAGCTTTTTTAATGTGACTTTCTAGATCTTTAGTTCTCGAATGACAAATAGTTACTGTTGCATTTTTATTGAGCAACATGAGCGCCATAGGCTTTCCTAAAATTGGACTGCGTCCTACAACTACAGCATGTTTCCCTTCAAGCTCAAGTTTGTAATAGTCCAAGAGTCTCATGATTCCTTGCGGCGTACATGATCCGAAAGCCTTTTCTCCCATTGACATATTTCCAAAACCCAAGCAAGTGACTCCATCAACATCTTTTGTTATGTCAATTTCGTCAAAACATCTTCTTTCGTCTATTTGAGGTGGAACGGGATGTTGCAACAATATTCCACTGACTTCACTACTGGAGTTGAGCTCTCTAATTTTACTCAATAAATCTTCTGTAGAGGTATTTTCTGGAAGCTCAACCTTTAGAGATTTCATACCTACCCTCTCGCAAGCATTTCCTTTCATCTTTACATAAGTAGCAGAAGCTGGATCGTTACCCACTAAAATTGTTGCTAGTGTAGGCACATATCCTTTTTCTTGTTTTATTGTCTCTACTCTTTCCTTAAGTGTTTCTTCTGTTTTTTTGGCAACACTTTTGCCATCCATAATCAATGTCATTTAGTAATTTTCTCATGACATAAAATTAAATGAAATCTATTAGTAATAATAAGTACCTAATTCTCTTTAAAAAAACAGCTAAATAAATAGTGCTATCTTTTGGAGAATGTATTAGAGTCTACAGCTGAGGGAATTTACGGGTTAAATCGTAGATATATATAACTTAATGGGGAAAATTATGAAGAAAAAGATTCTTGCTTTTCTTGTGTTATTGCCTTTTGTTACTTTCACTACTTACGTTTTTTCAGATGACGATGAAGACGTAGAAGCAGTTGTAGTAACTGGTAGTTATATTAAAACTGATCGNGAAGANATCGANATNCCAGTTGATGTCTTTGATAGAGGAGANTACTCATCNGCGGGTGCTCCNAANATGAGAGAAGTTTTAAGAAACATGCCAGCAATAACNGGTACTATTAATCAGTCNGAGCAATTNAGTGATGGTGGCGGAACNATAGTNGGTTTAAAAAACGTCAATATNCGAAGCTTNGGCATACCTAGAACACTTGTNCTTTTNAANGGTAANAGAATCGTTGCAAGTGCCGGTACTACNAAAGANGGTAATGCNTTTGTAGATGTCGGTAACTTTCCAATGATNGCTATGGAAAGAATTGANGTTCTNAAAAATGGTGGAGCNACTGCTCACGGTACNGATGCNATGGGTGGAGTTTTTAACTTCATAACCAGAGACAAATTCGTAGGATTTGAAGGAACTGCAAGCCATCAAGAAATTGATGGTTCAGATGGTGTTCACGAAGCTGCCTTCATTGCAGGTTTTGAAAATGGCGGAGCTAACTTGGTATTTGGTGCTGAGTGGCAAAACCATCATCCTTTACCAATTCCAGAAAAGCCATATGTAAATATGGCTGGAGGATGGCCTCTTGGACCATCTAGTTTTGGTAATCCAGGTACATTCCAAACTACTCCTACGGCAAATGTTGTAGCTGATCCTGCTTGTGGAACAGTCCTACCTGCACAAGGTGTTGCAGGTGGAGCAGCATCAATTCCTGCAAACTTTAATGTCTACAGTAAATGTGGATACAACTATGTTCCCTTTGGAAACTACATTGATCCTCAAGAAAGACATAAGTTCTTTGCAACTATGACAATGGAAATTAGTGATGATGTTGAAGTCTACGCTGAGGCGCTACATACTCAATTGAGAGCAGATTACTACGGGTCACCTTCTTACCCTCCAACAAATGCTGGTTACTTCACTGTAGTACCAACAGCGTCACCTGGATATCAAGATTGGAAAGCAAACACTCTTCCAACTCTTTCTCAGGACTTGCAAGACGCATACAATGCTAGAGAAGCAGCTGCAGGATCTGTTTACTGGTGGGGAAGAGCTAAGGCAATTGAAGGTCCATCGGCTGTTTTCCAAAACCAAAATGATACTTCGAGATGGTCTGTAGGAGCTAGAGGAAATCTACCCGGAACTGACCTAGGTTTTGATGCATCTGTTACATACTCAACAATGAATAACAAATATCGTTACTATGATATTGTTTCCGAGAGATGGGTAAATGCTGTAAATGGTCTTGGTGGAACACAGTGTACTAGAAATGCTGCAGATGCAGGTGATGCATCTAAAGGATGTTACTACTATAACGTGTTTGGCAGTCATTTAACTGCTGCTCCAGGCTCTCCTTTGCATAATAGCGCTGATGAAATTGACTACATAACAGGCGACATGGGTGCAAATACCTCAAGATCACTATTAGTGTTTGATTTCATTATGAATGGCGACTTAGATTGGGAAATAGATGGCAATGCAGTAGCATTTGCTACAGGTTTTCAATATCGTCAAGACGATGTCTCAAATAAGAATTATGGTGATGCAAGATGTGCAGATAATAAACCTTGTCAGCCAGAGCTTCACTTCTTACCAATGACATATGACTCAGCTAATGAGAATAAAAACTATGCGTTCTTTGGTGAATTATCCATGCCAGTATCAGAAAACCTAGATATAGATTTAGGTGTTAGATACGAAGACTATGATGTAGATGACATAACAGTACCTAAGGTATCTGCTTTCTACAAAATGTCTGAGACGTTGGCTCTGAGAGCTTCTTATGAAGAAGTATTCAGAACTCCAATCATACCTAATGCTATTGATACTTCTTTAGAAAGGATTGGTGGAGAGTACTACGAAGTTCAAACTCCAATTCCAACGAATCTTCAACCTGAAAGTTCAGATAATATAAACCTTGGTTTAATTTGGACTCCAGTTGAAGGTATGAGAGTAAACTTAGATTATTACTCACTGGATATGGTTGACCCCATAGGTAAAGTTTCAACTACAAGTCCTTTGGCTATCTATAATTGTGCTGATGGTACGAATTACAGTCCTCCAGCTGCAAAACCTGATTCTTGTCAATTAATTAACGTTACTACTAATGCTATCAATGGTGAGGGAATCGAAACTGATGGTTTAGATTTCCAGATGCTTTACGACTTTGAGACATCAATGGGTCAAGCTCAAGTTGGATTCAACGGTGTATACCTTCTAAGCTATGATATCGGCGGTTGCTTAACAGCTGGTTGCGATAAATATGATGCAGCAGGTAAATACAATACTAGAGCCACTGGTAGTCCTATAAGAGTTAGATCTATGCCTGAATTAAAAATGAATTTCATGGCTAGTCTTTTCAACGGACCTCACTACGTGAGAGCTTTCGTTAGATATGTAAGTGACTACGATGTTGCTGATAGTTTCGCGAATGCTGGAGCTTTTGCTTCATCTCCAATGGGCTACGATGGAAAATCTATTGACGATATGATCACAGTTGATCTTCACTACACTTATGCTGTAAATGATGAACTAGATCTTTCGTTATCAATTGTTAACGTTGCTGATGAAGATCCTCCAATGGCTCCTCATGAGCAAGGATACGATGCCTTTACTCATTCTCCACTAGGAAGAATAACTACAATGGCATTGAAATACTCCTTCTAAAAAAGGATAGAAAAAAAGGCTCTTTCGGGAGCCTTTTTTTATTTCTCTCGATTAATTTTTTTCATATGCATGTATAATCGCTTTTTTTTCGGGGCATAGCGCAGCCTGGTAGCGCACCTGCTTTGGGAGC
>PBXE01000054.1 GCA_002727485.1 Methanobacteriota archaeon
CTGCTGTTGAAGAAAACGAAAGGCGAAGAAGAAAAGGCCAACAATCTATCGAAGTCCCTGATTTATGGGATCCTGATTTCTACAGGTCTTGCGTGATGGAAATGTCACGAACAACTGGGGTTGCAGTGTTATTATCTGCAACGACCACAATAATCGGATTCTCTGTGTTGATTATGCCAAGCATTGTACCTATTGTTCCGATTCGTTCTGTTGGTTTGACATTAGTCGCAGGAATATTGGCCACATTGGTATTTTCCATGATTTTAGTCCCGGTGTTGACTTGGATTCTCAGATTCAATAAACGGACAAATCCACCAATGTGGGGTTCATTAGCAAAATTCCCAGTTAAAGGATACCTTGTGATAATTATGATTACAGCAAGTATTACCATTGCCGGATTTGCAAATCTTGACCAATTTGACAAACCGATTTCCGGTAGTGACCAAACACCGGATAATATTCCTTCTATGGAAGCTATGGTTGAATATTCAAACACATTCGGAGGAGGACAAACTTCTCTGTTTATTTTTGATGCGTCTCAGCACATAAACGACCAAGAAAAGAAAATTAGATCTCTGGATGTTCTCGACGCCATGGATCAATTAGAAAATCAAATTCAAACAGTCGATAATACATCTACTACTAGTTTAATCACATTCCTTGAATCAGTCCCTGTTACAATTTCTGAACCAACAACAAACGTCACTATTTACGAAGGTTCTCTTTGGGATTTGTTACATGATAAATGCTGGGAATCAAACTCTCCAGATTGCGCAGCATGGGTATTGCTAGACGCAACATCTGCTGACGGTAAAGGGAGAGAGCATCTTCGTAAAGACATGGTAAATGTAGCATACGATACACTTTCCAAGGAAGTTCAATGGATGCTCACAAATGAAGGCGGAAGCAAAGCGCTAGTATACGTTACACAACCGTACATGAATCTAGATAACGCCAGCATTCTAAGGGACGAGATAGATACAATGCTAGCAGACCCAATGGAAGAAGATGGCATACGAGTTTCACCCTTAACTGGGGGATTACCGGTTAGTTTAGACATCAACGAAGGAATTCATGACACTCAAAGTTATACCACGATTTTGACAATGATTATCCTAACAATCGTTCTCTGCATAGTTTTCAAATCTGTTAGAATTGGAATAATAACTATGATTCCAGTAGCAGCAATTATTGTTTGGCAACCGTTATTGATGAGTTCAGGAGATGTAAATGTAAACATATTTACTGCCATGATTGGAACTATTGTATTTGGTATTGGAGTTGATGATGCTATTCACGTGATGCATAGAATCCAAGAAGAAGGTGAAACTGCAGTTGGAATTAGCCATTCTATTGAAAAGACTGGCCAAACTATCTTTGAAACCACTGCAACAACTGTCGCTGGATTGGGAGCAGGATTCTTTGTTGCATTCCCAGGACTGGTGAATTTCTTCGTCTTGATGATGTTGCTGATAATATTCGCATTCCTAACAAGTGTATTCTTATTACCAGCTTGTATTACTGCTGAAAAGGTAACAAGAAGTAAAATTAGAGGAGATGAACATTCATTCATTGATTATGGGGATGGAGTTGTTCTGACTGATTCATCAATGAAAGCTGTTGATGCAATAATTGAATGATTTCAATTATTTTTTTATATTCTTATTAGCCATGGCGATTCATGGAAGCCATGGAGAATGACACTCAACATGGTTATCCAAATTTACCACCGAAAGTATTCTTGTTTATTCTAATTGCTAATATAATTGGAACTAATGTTTTCATTCCACATTATTTTACACTTGAATTCGCCTTCAGTATTTGGACTTGGAGTTTATTTGCAGATATTGTATTCATTATCACGATGACACTGTCATTGATTATTCCATTGAAATTGCATGCAAAAAACGGTGATATATTCACAAACGGATTGATTTGTGGTGGACTAGTCTATTTCGGATATATGATTAGTTGGTTCTTTGTTTGCAATCTATCAGATGAATTTAGTATGGATGACTATACCCTTGTATACCATGGATATTGGGGAGCTCTAGCGTGTATGATCACATCGATGATAATGATGGCTAAAACTGACCCTAATTATATCGATAGTAAACAAAAAAACAACGTCAAGTGCCCTAATTGCAATAAACTACTAAGAGTGCCAAACACTTTCACTGGTAATGCTAATTGTACTGGATGTGACAATGAGTTTAGAGTAGTGAGCCTAAATGGATTATCGGTGGCTGTCGAAGTTGGAGAAATTCCGGATTCCGTTAACCACTCGGAATAAGTTGGAGGATGCAGGGAGTAAGCCCCTTTCTGTTCCCTTTCGGTGACTGCATTCAACTAAGCACCCTACCTGTCCCTGAGCGTGCAGCGTTATCGGGACTGTTTGGGCTTGCTCCAGCGGGGTTGCTCGTCTCATCGATAATATGGCAACCTCGTCCTTTCGGATTCATCGTACACACCATACCTCGTTCGTTTCTGCACCATTGACCGACCCATCTCTGTGTCTCGAATTGTTTCGACCGCCTGCACTTTGGAGAGGGGACTTTCCTCAGACTCGAAGTCTGTCAGCAGTCCTCCTGCATCCTCCAATTGCCGGTTGCTGTGCTACATTTGAAACCATTGGCTCAATCAAATTCGGATTCTTCTTCAGAATCTACCTGATATCTTCTGCCTGACACAACCAAATAACTGAGCAAACCAATCATTCCAATTATGACTATTGAAAAGCCAGTAAGCATCGCTGTATCAGCTCCTTCTAAGCCCTCAATAACATATTCAGATGAATCATCTGAAACTTTTACAGGGCTAGTTCTTGCAAATTTTCCATCCGGAGTTGTTATTTCAATCCATGCAGCACCCGTTTCTTCTGGAGTCCAGGTAACTTCAAACCTTTCAGAATTATTACCTGGAACTTGAAGATTAACAATTTCTATGAGTCGCCTATTTTTACTGCCTTCTATTACCTCAATTCGCAAACTAGTAATTCCATCAACAAGACCGATATTTTCAACTGTTACGTTAATCTGAATTGGTTTGCCAACAACAATGTCTTGGCTCTCTAGCAATATCTGGTGGTCGTTTAACACCAGTTCGGATGTCCTACTAGCTAATTCTAATTTGGCTAAAGGCATAGAACGGTTATTGAATTTATCAGATATCATTTGGCCAGCGAGGTCACTTCCTGTAACCCATACCCAAAGATCCCAAGAGTCCTTTCTGCTAAGTTCCGGTATAAGACCATCTAAATCAATGCTAGATGCTAATGGAATAGAATCTCCGGAACCAGTTCCTGCGATGACCTCCATCGATGTATTTCCACTCAATATCGCAAATTCAGGCAAGGTCATACCTCTGGGAACTAACAACCAATTTAACAAAATAGAGTCGGAGTTCAGTCCCTCAGGCTCATTCAAAGAAATTTCAAACTGTAAATCCTTCCAGTCCCTTTCTTGTATTTGCTCAAACTGATTTGGCGCCAATAATTGATTTACAACCGGTTTATTCCCATCAACTACGACCCAGGCTACAATTCTATCGTTTGGGGTTCTGTCTATTGCACCCAATGGGAGGTTGATTAAGTCGAGATTTATTGGATATATTCCAGAATAATTAGAGGCTGTTATCTCAATTAACGCACTACCATTTTCAGTTGTACCATAGAAATAGTAATCGCTGTACATTGCCATTACTTCAAATGATTCCATCACAGAAGAACCATCCTTCGACCAAATTACTTCAGTTTGGAAATACCCTGGATTTCCAGGCGCAACAAATGAGTTATTATTTACGAAACCTGCCGAATCAAGTTTAACTTCAACCTCACTAGAAAACCGCCACTTTCTCTCAAGTTCTTTACTATATGATTGACCTGCATCATCTTCAACTTCAACCATAACAGTCCTAATCATTGACGAATCGGGATTAAATTCCCAATCTAATTCAAATTTAACTTCAAGTGTAAACTCTGAATCAAAATGGCTAGCATTACCAATTATTGTACAATTTATTATTTGAACGCTTAACGAGGCAGAAATGCAACCTGAAAGGGCATCCCATTCTAAAATTAAATTTTCATTTGCTCCAAATCCTAAATCGATACTAACCACTGAAATATCTCCGTAACCATTTGAATCGGAAATTGGAATATGAATACTATATTCTTGTGCTGGGTGTAACCAATAATCATCTTGACCCCAACCAAAACCATTTTGATTGATTACAGGAGAACCATCATTTCCTATTTTTATTGTAAAATAGGGATTATCTATTGAACCTGAATCGACTAATTCATGACCTGCAGGATCAATAATTTCCAGCCAACCAGATACGACATCGCCTTCTTCATAATCTGACATATCAATTAGTTTAGAGTAATTACCTTGGAAGCCATTCAAGTTGTTTGGTTTGTCTAGTTCTATCACTTTAATGTCTGAGGAATCAGATGAAAGATGTAAGTATGCATGTCTTGGCAAAACTGGTCTATCAGCAATTAAGAATTGTAGTGATAGGGGCTCATTAACGGGCATGTGGTCAAATTTACCTACGTTTGAAGAAATTATAACGGGAGATATTTCGTCTAAGTAGAAAGTCGCATTTTTATCAATGTTCCAATATACACTTTGTCCTAACAGACCAGCAACCGTAATTTCAATTTTAATTTTAGTCGCATCAGCATCTGGAGAAAAATTCAAAGTTGCGACTCCGTTAATTAGTTCTTGAGTACTATCCTGTAAATTGCCATCAACTACAAGTCCAATATTTACAGTATTGTTCCTTGGTGTTGTAGTTAAATTCGCAAAATTAATCTCGACTTCGATAGTACACTCACCTCCAGTATCAATGTATGAATCGATTATTGAAGACCTGCTACCATTGCCAAAAGAGATTCCCCAGTCTGTAACAGTCACATCCCTTTCAACTCCCATAGAAGTTCCTAAGCCAAATCTGAGGGCACTAGGTTGCGATGTAATTCCATCCATGTCAATGGAATTTAATGCTATTAGTGCTATTTCATTAGGCCATTGTGTAGAAATTTTAATCTTGAAATAGAATTCAACCGTATATTCTGAGAATGAGTAATTAAATTCTTCAAAAATTATACCTTCATCAACAATACAATTTCTATCAATTAGAGAACAATCCATTTCTCTTACCCAATTATTTCCAGATAGCGTGAATAATGAATCCCAACCATTATTCAAGAAGTGTGTTTCTGCATCATTGAGATTCAAGTTCGTCAAATCGAATAAACTTGTAAACTCATACCAATCATTTCCAGCGACTATAGTTTCTGTTTCATTGGCTAGGGTTATAGAGATAGGATTTGGTGTTCCTGTTGTCTCTAAAACATACTCTGTGATAGTGATACTTCCCCTATTTGACATCAAAACTGGTATTTTTGAAACCCTTGTACCATCTTGGACATTAACTTCCCCAAGTTTAGAATTAATTGAAGATATTATGTCTTTAGAAGCATCATCTTGGATTATAGCTGTAAAAGAGTACGGAATTGATAATCCAGAAAATAGGATCTCTGCATTTGTATTACTTGAGATTTGAATTCTTAATTTGTGTAAATCTAATCCATTTATTGATGATTCAGGATTACTTGATGCAATTTGTCCCTCGATTGACATTATATCCATGCTAGATAATTCTATTCTCTTGGGCTGATTTAGAGAGCCAATAGACTTTGTAAGTATTTGATTACTATTGACATAGAACTCTAAATTAACATTTCCAACTTGCTGCGATTTTGGAGTTAAGAAAAATTGCATAGTTGCTAAAGTTCCGAATTTAGACCGGTTTTCATTCGAAAATGGATAAAATAATTCTACACTTTGTTCGATTGAGGTTCCTGTATTGATTACCTTGGAATGATTGGAATCTATCAATCTATTTTGGTGACCCCAAGGACCTAATCCTGTTCTTGACATTGACCATTCTGATATCCCGTCTAGTCCGATATCAATTTCAACACCTTCCGGAGAAGAATGACGTAACAAATCTGCTTGGAAGTATTCAAAAACATAATTTCCAGTACCATTCCACTTTACATTCAAGTGAACACTTGGTTGATTTAGCCGATATATTCCGTTTTGTGGAATTTTTGACCAATTGTTTGTATTACAATTTGTGAAATCGACAAAACATACTTCGAGGCTGCCAGTTCCTGAAATCACACTAACGAAATGAGCTTCAGAAAATGGATTAGATACACGCCATTTAGGAGAAAATATTTGATCTACTCCAGTTAGTTCACCGTTTGATATCGCAGAATAGCCGGTCCAACCGCCGTCATTATTTGAGAATGAATTTATGATTGCTCCACCGAATTTTATTTGATTCACCACAGGGGATTCCATTGTAGAAGTCATGAAGATTTTGATTTGTAACATTGAATAGTCGTCTACAGATATTGAACCAAGATCTGCGGTTAAGTCTACACGGCCAATAAAACCGGGCAGTTCCTGTCCATCAACAAAGTTCACCAAAGTCCACTCAACGGATGATCCAGCAGGCATTTCTGCATCTATCGACATCATGCCAAATGAGGTAGCCATAGCACCTTGAACTCCTGGGCCAAATGGCATGCTAGTCCAATTGCCTGAGCCAGTTCCTGCATTGGTTTTTGGCTCGATTGTTATGTCATCGATATTCCAACCTGTATACTCAACTGAGCCATCACTAGACCCTAGACCAAATCTTACTTGAAAGTTAGAATTACCCGAAATGTATGAACTGATATCATGAGATGATTGTGAAAATGAACCATCAATTACATTTGCAAATGGATTTTGATAGACTGTTATCCAGGCGTTGTTGGAATTCTTGACTTGCACAACAGCATTGTCATAGCTTCTAGATTCTACACCAAGCCTTTTCCAATACTTGAAATCCCAAGACCCAGAACATGCTGAGCAATCTATAGAAGGTGACGTAGCATAGTATGGACCACCCATATAACTCGGATAATTACCATTATAGGTGTAAATAGCTGAATTACCCGAGTTAACTCCAGATACTGAACCTAACGTTGTATCAAAACCATGAGCCCAACCTCCGCCTGAAAATGTCCATCCTTGTGCAGAACCTTCGAAATCCCATTCAAATGAGTTTGGCGCAACACGTAATCCCGATTTATTGTAATCTATTCCTTCGATATATGTTCCACTAGCCCAGTCTGTTTTCTTTGAGAGTGTCAATATGTCATCAATCGTGTGCGGCTGTTCAGTGATTTCAAATTCCAATTTTGAAACAATATCTCCAGCAGGAACCTCAATTGTGTAGTCGTCAGATATGCCATCTGGAGAGACATAAATTTCGACATCAATTTGGCGATTAGGACTATTTGCTTCAGCAAGTGGTGAAACAAGTGAAATTAAGAAAATCGAAACAAGGAAAATCGAACATAACTTCCCCTGCATAAAGCAATTTAATTCATCTTAGCACTTTAGACATTCGCCTCACATTACTTATTGACCGATTTCTACTGGAAGGGTTATGGCAGATGTTGAAGACCTCAAAAAAATGGCTGGAATTGAGGCTTGTAAATTTGTACAAAATGGTATGAAGGTTGGACTTGGCACAGGTTCGACTGTAAAATACACAATTTTAGAACTTGGAAGAAGAGTCGTTGAAGAAGGATTGGATATCGTAGGAGTTCCAACCAGCATTGCAACTGAGAAACTTGCATTAGAAGTTGGAATTAAGTTAGTTGAATTATCAGATATCGATGGTTTAGACGTTGTAATTGATGGTGCAGATGAATTTGACATAAATTTCCAATTGATCAAAGGTGGAGGAGCCGCATTGTTGAGAGAAAAAATTGTGGCTCAGCAAAGCAAAAGCATGGTTGTAGTTGCCGATGACAGAAAGAAGGTATCAACTCTTGGAATGTTCCCGCTACCTATCGAGATAACCAGATTTTCTCATGTTTCTACAATAAATCAAATATCTAGATTACTAGATTGCGAAGTAAATTTGAGAATGGAAGATGGAGTACCAAAAATAACAGACAATGGTAATTTCCTCGCTGATGCTATTACAGGCCCTACTATTCTAGATCCTGTTAAATGCGAATCAGATATTCTAAATATAGCAGGCGTAGTTCAGGTCGGACTTTTCAACAACATGTGTGATGCTGTAATATTGGCTGGCTCGGATGGAATAGAAAGCCTCTACAATCCATCAGGAAATCTAGTTTAGCGGGCCTGACGGGGTTCGAACCCGCGACCGATGGATTAAGAGTCCATCGCTCTACCTGACTAAGCTAC
>PBXE01000008.1 GCA_002727485.1 Methanobacteriota archaeon
TATAAAGATTTATTAAAGCATATTAAAAAGAACTATGATCCAAAAGACTATTTAGTTGTCATGGGTGATTTAAATATCTCTCCCGAAGATATAGATATCGGGATTGGTGAAGAAAATAAAAAGAGATGGTTGAGAACTGGCAAATGCAGCTTTTTACCAGAAGAAAGAGAAATGTTATCTAAGCTAACTGACTGGGGTTTGTTTGATTCTTACAGAACTTTATACCCGGAAAGAGATGATGAATACAGCTGGTTTGATTATAGAAGTAAAGGATTTGAAGATAATCCTAAAAGAGGATTGAGAATAGATCACATATGGGTTACAAAAAAACTTAACTTAGCAGTTAAGGGGTCAGGAATTGACTACGATATAAGGGGCATGGAAAAACCATCTGACCACGCACCTATATGGACTCAGTTTGATTTATAAACGCTTAGCCCGAAAAAAACTCTTTAATAATTCCGACGAATGGTCTTCTAGAGGTCCTTGATAATAATTCACTTTATGATTAATAAAATCAGCATCTAGCAAGTTGCCATTACTAATCACAGCTCCTGATTTAGGATCTAAAGCAGCAAATATGAGATTTTCAATTCTGGAATGGATCAACAATCCACAACACATAGTGCAAGGTTCAAGAGTTACATACAGAGAAGTTTTTTCTAATCTATAATTTTTTAAAACTCTAGCCGCTTCTCTTATAGTATTAACTTCAGCGTGGCAACTGGGATCATTAGAGGATATAGGGCTATTATGACCTTTAGCTATTATCTTATTATCTAATGTTAAAACAGCGCCAACTGGAACTTCTCCTTCAGAGAAACCTTTCTTAGCCTCTTCTAAAGCCTTTTCCATAAAAAAAAGATCTTTGTTCATACTAGATCAATTGCAAATCCTTTAATTATTTCCATAGGAATTATTTCCAAGGCCTTAATATTGGTAGCTTTCGCTACAATTTTCGGAGCGGAATTCGCTTCATAAGCCTCTAGCCATCTATTGGCACATAAACACCATCTATCCCCTTCTTTTAAACCTGGAAAATTATACTGAGGAACAGGTGTAGAAAGGTCATTACCTTGAGACATGCTAAATTTTAGAAAATCTTCAGTCATCAAAGCACAAACTGTATGGCTTCCAAGATCTTGATCAGAAGTATCACAACAACCTGTTCTAAAAAATCCTGTTAGAGGTTCACAGCTACACTCTTCAATTATTTCGTTGAATAGGTTTAGTTGTTTTTTGTCATCCATGAATAGCTTTCTCCATTTTGTACATAGGTACTTTATTGCCTAATTTACTCTCATATTCTATTTCGTCTACTACTTTGTAGCCGCGCTTTTCATATAAAAAAATACCAGACACAGTTGCCATTAGCTCTGCCTTATGAAATCCTAGTTCTCTGATAGAATTCTCTGCTAAATTCAATACATAGGTTCCCACACCTTTACGGATCCATGATGGATCGGTATACATAGCTCTTATTTTAGCTGCATCTTTACCGGGAACTAATAAATCATCTGACCTATTAGGAGTATGATTTCCTCCAAACAAAGTTTTTCTATAACTGTAACCTCCTGAACCTATAAGCTCATCATCATTTTTTATTAAGAAATAAGTTTTATCCTTTAAAAGTTGGGTATCAAGACCCATGGACTCTTTTGCTGCTTCTAATTGCTTTTCATTCAACAATTGACCTAACAAATTAGATATAGAAGTTTCCATCAACACTTCTATTTCAGGGATATCCTGTAAATCAGCTATTGTATGGTGAAACATATAAAAGGTACATGTAAAAGGTACATACTTTAGTAAAATTCTGCTTTGTGCACTATGTGTGTACCTTATTTAAGTTTGCATATAAAGACAAGCACCTTTAAAATATGTGCTATCGTGCTTTGATCCTATTGCAGCGATGTAAAAAAACGGCTAAAACGGAAAGTGTTTTAATCTTTTTCATCTCTTTAGGACAAGTATTTTTTAATTAAACTTTGGGGTAAACAATATGTTTAAAACAAGAATAAGTGGAATAGCTGTTGCTGTTTCTCTTTTAACTTTACCTGCTCTACCTTCTATGATTTCTGCTGCTGATGAAATTGAAGAAGTAGTAGCTGTTGGAACAAGAAGAGAAGCGAGATCAGTCGGTGATTCCCCTGCTCCTGTAGATATTATTGGTGGATCTGATTTCACTAATCAAGGGGCTGCGGATCTACCTGATATGATTAGAACTCTAGTTCCTTCATTTAATGTAAACACGCAACCTATAAGTGATGCAGCTACTTTAATTAGACCTGCAAACTTAAGAGGTCTTCCGCCCGACAATATGTTGGTTTTAGTTAATGGTAAAAGAAGACATAGAGGTGCTGTTATATCTTTCTTAGGAAGTGGTATCTCTGATGGAGCTCAAGGTCCAGATATCTCTGCCATACCATCTATTGCACTAAAACAAGTTGAAGTCCTTCGTGACGGTGCTGCAGCGCAATACGGTTCTGATGCGATCGCTGGTATTATGAATTTTGTCTATAAAGATAATTCTGAGGGAACGCAAATTGAAATAAGAAGCGGAGAATATGCTGATGGTGATGGTGATATGTATAGAGTCGCTGCAAATATCGGTATGCCTTTTACTTCTAATGGTTTTGCAAACGTTTCTATAGAACTACAAGACAGTGACCCTACTAGTAGAAGTGTTCAAAGAGGAGATGCACAAGCTCTTTATGATGGAGGAAATGCAGCTATATGGAATTATCCTAATCCTGCTCAGATATGGGGTTCTCCTGAAGTAAGCGATGATGTAAAACTTGTTGCAAACATAGGCCTGGAACTCGATGCCAACAAAGAATTCTATCTTTTTGGTAACTACGCTGAAAGAAAGGTATTAGGTGGTTTCTTCTTTAGAAATCCTACTAACAGAGGTGGTATATTCTCAACTGACGGAGGTGCTACACGTATGGTGCTTGACGTAGCTCAAGCAACTGCAGGTGCTGCAAGAACTTGTCCTGTTGTTCCTGTTCCAGCTTCTGGAGCTGGTTCAGCCTCAGATACAGCATTAGCTGCAATTATGGCAGACCCGAACTGTTTCGTATTTAACGAAATGTTCCCTGGAGGCTTTACACCTAGCTTCGGTGGTGATGTTAGCGACTGGAGTATAGCTTCAGGAGTTAAAGGAACTACAGAATCAGGAACTATGTATGACATCAGTGTGAGCATAGGTGAGAATAGTGCTGATTATCTAATTAGAAATACACTTAATGGATCTTTGGGACCTGAGTCTCCTACTGAATTCAATCCTGGAAGTTACATACAACTTGAAAAGAATTTCAATGTAGATTTCGTAACTCCTGTTAGCGTTGATGGTTGGGCTTCTGACCTTAACGTTGCATATGGTTTAGAGTTTAGAGAAGAGCAATTCACTGTTGTTTCTGGAAACAAAGAAAGTTGGGAAATAGGACCTTACTTTAACCAAGGTGCTGGTATAGGCTCTAATGGTTTTGGTGGATTCAATCCTGACATGGCTGGTGTATGGGACAGAAGTAATGTTGCTCTTTACTTAGACTTAGAAGGCGATATTACTGAAAGACTACTCGTCGGACTAGCAGTAAGATATGAAGACTTTGATACTTTTGGAACGACTAGTAACTATAAGGTTTCTGGACTTTTAAGAGCTACAGATAACTTAAACTTAAGATTCACAACTAGTACTGGATTTAGAGCACCTACTCCTGGACAGGGAAATATTTCAAATATTTCTACTGTATCAGGAAGTGACGGAGTTTTATTCCAGAAAGGTACGCTAGCTCCTACTAACCCTGTTTCAATGGCATACGGTGGTAAAGAGCTTCAACCTGAAGAATCCACAAACTATTCATACGGTTTAGTTTGGGATGCAACAGATTCTCTCTCTATAACGCTTGATGCTTATTCAATTGAATTAGAGGATAGAATCACACAAGGTGATGATGTACAGCTTACGGCTGCTGATATTGCTAATCTAACAGCACAAGGTGTACCGGGTGCTGGTGATCTTACAAACTTTAGATTCTATGTGAATGACTTCGATACAACTACTGAAGGTGTCGATTTAGTTGCAACTTACTCCACTGAAATGTTCAATGGAAATACTGACCTTACATTTGTATGGAGTACGGTTGAAACTGAAGTAGATAAAACAAGTGGCTTAGTTGGCGGAGCTAGAATCGGTCAATTAGAAAGTTTACTTCCTGAATCAAGATGGAATCTAACAGCAGTTCATAATACTGGCGATTATCGATTCCTAGCTAGATATAACTGGGTAGACGAGTGGATTTGGTGGGATATATATTCTGATCCAGTTTTCTCGGAAACAGTTGATGATATGTTTACTCTTGATCTAGAAGTGAGCAGAGATCTTGGAGCTTACACACTTACATTGGGAGCACAAAATGCTACTGATGAAGTTCCTGACAATCCTGCTTCAACTTTATGTTGTGGTATGAAGTACCCTGAAGGATCTCCTTTAGGATTTAACGGTGCTTTCTACTACTTTAAAGTAGGCTTAGATTTCTAAGTTAGATCTGAAAAAAAAGGGCACTTAGGTGCCCTTTTTTTATTTTGAATAAACCACCCTACCATCGACAATAGTCATAAGAACTTCAGAAGACATAATTTCTTCTTCAGGAACAATCATTAAATCTTTTGAGAAAATTGTTAGATCTGCTAACTTACCAACCTCAATTGTTCCCTTAATGTCTTCTTCAAATACGGAATAAGCAGCCCACTTGGTAAACATATAAAGAGCTTCTTCTCTGCTTACAGACTCATCTAGGTTCCAATAATCTTGATAATACCCATCTAAATCTTTCCTTCCGATTGCTGCCTTGAATTCTATCCTTGGATCTCCTATTTCAACTGGAGCATCGGAACCTCCAGCAATTACAACACCTAAATCGATGAGACTTCGCCACGTATAAGCATTATTTAGTCTATCTACACCTAATCTTTTATGAGCAAAATGGAGATCACCTATCGCGTGCGAAGGCTGCATAGAGGCTATCACTTTCATATCTGCAAATCTTTGTTGATCAATAGGTAATATATTTTGGGAGTGCTCTATTCGCCAACGAGGTTCGACAATCATCCTGTTTGCATCTGATACTGAGTTAAAGGCTTCTTGATACCAATCTAAGGTGACGCTATTAGCTAAATCTCCTATAGCATGAGTTTGTATTTGAATTCCATTTACGAGAGCCTTGATTAATTTTGGCATGGTTTCTTCTTTCTGAAAGATTAAAAACCCTTTAGTTTCATAATCATCATATTTTGTGAAGAAGGCAGCTCCTCTAGAACCTATGGCTCCATCGGCATATAGCTTGACCCCTCTGGCAGTTAGCATGTGCTCTGGATCAAGGTATGGCCCACTATCTATGAATTTTATTGCGTCTTCACCATCACTTATGTACATATGGATCCTGACTGGTAAGTTTTCTTCTGACTTAATTTCTCTCAATAGTTCAAGGTCAGACAATGGTGAGCCTGCATCCTGTAGTTGGGTCCAACCCATCTTAGCTGTTCTATATAAACCCTCTCTTAAGGCCTTCTTTTCATCTGCTCGAGTCCTTTTTGGAATAATTGATTCAACCAATAGTGAAGCCTTATCAATTAGCACACCATTAGGCTCTCCATCAATACCCTTATCTATTTTTCCACCTATAGGGTTAGGTGTATTTCTATCAATGCCAGCTAACTTCATTGCAAGACTATTTACAATAATTGCATGACCGTCAGCACGCTCTAGAGCTATCGGCTTATCAGATGAAATAGCATTCATTTCTTCTAAAGTTGGAA
>PBXE01000055.1 GCA_002727485.1 Methanobacteriota archaeon
TAACTCCATGTAGTAGGGGGTTATAATTAGAACTACAGTAATTAAAAGGAGCGCAGTAAGGGTGTTTCTATCCATCATGATTATACAAAAACCTTATAAGCCGAATTATTGAATCCGAAGCTTGGACAAATTAAAAACAATAATGTTTTAGAAAGTAAGCGTAGAAGTAAAACAACGTTTGATTGTAGGCGCAATTATGCGCTTAAAACCTTACGTCCTTTTTTTCTTCTTCTACGTAAAACAGCCCTGCCTCCGACAGTTTTCATTCTAGACCGGAAACCATGCTTGTTTTTACGCCTGCGCTTACTTGGTTGATATGTTCTTTTCATAATATAAACTTTAAAAAGCCGAGAAAGATACAAAATATGAAGATATAAGCCAAAATAAAATAAATTTTGTAATAAAGTAAAATTTCGTAGCTGTGTTAAAAAAAACTAAGTAATTTATATGTTCATGGGGATGTGGATAACTTGTGGATAAATATTAATTATGGTTAAAGATACTTGGTTAAAGATAAAAGAGGGGCTTTCAGAAAAATTACCTGTCCATACAATAAGTACGTGGTTTGAACCGATAAACCCAATTGCTTTAGATAAGCAGGAGCTTGTGCTTGAAGTTCCTAGTCAGTTTTTTTATGATTGGATTGAGTCTCATTACAGGTCAAATATTGATTTGGTTCTTGATTCTTTAGGTTTAGGTGATGTAAAAACAAAGTTTATCATTTCTGCAGAAATTCAGAAACCGGATCAAACAGAACAACAAGACCAATCGCCTTCAAAAAAATCTTCTTTAATTCCGGTGTTAAACAGTGATCATGTGTTTGAAACATTCATTGAGGGCGCTAATAACCAGTTTGCTAAAACCGCTGCAGAGGCGGTAGCTGAAAACCCCGGTAAACAATCATTTAATCCGCTCATTATATATGGAGGAACGGGGTTAGGTAAAACACACCTTTTACACGCAATCGGCAATAGGGTGCTAGAAACCTCTCCGGACAAGCGTATTGTAATTGCCACAAGTGAAAAATTCACACTCGATTTTGTAAATGGCTTAAGAAAAAACAGAACAGTAGAATTTGCAAGACAATATAGAAACGCCGACCTTCTATTAATAGACGACATTCAGTTTTTCAAGGGTAAAGAGCAAACACAAGAGCAGTTTTTTCACACATTCAATGAGTTATATCAGTCTGGAAAACAGATAGTTCTCACCGCGGACCGATATCCGGGTGAGATGCAGGGGTTGCAAGATAGGCTTTTGTCTCGTTTTCAATCTGGGCTATCTGTAGATATTCAACCACCAGATTTCGAGGTTCGTGTTGCTATTCTATTGGATAAAGCGGAAAGAAATGGGGTGGACCTACCTTATGATGTGATTGAGTTTATAGCCACCCACATGAAAACAAATATCAGAGACCTTGAGGGTACAATTATAAGGCTTTTAGCAAGGTCTTCACTTATGAACCAAGATATTGACCAATCCCTTGTTAAAGATGTTGTAAAAGAGAGGGTGGGAGAACAAGTTAATAGAGATTTATCTATGGAGGATGTTGTTAGAAAAGTTGTAGAGGCTACAGGTGTTAACGAAAATAACATTGTCGGTAAAAGCCGCAAAAAAGAATTTGTTGAAGCTAGGCAGACAGCAATGTTCCTTTGTAGAAGCCTACTAGATGCGTCTTTAAGCAGTGTTGGAATGTATTTTGGTGGCAGGGACCACACAACTGTGATGCATGCTATAAAAACAATTGAACAAAAAAAGGCTGAAAAAACAAAAATAAACCAGACCATAAATCAAATCACAAGTGATTTTAGCTCAAATTTATTTTAAAGATTTAGTTTCAAACCAATAAAAACTTTAAACTTTAATTTTATTTGTTGTTATAAATTAAAATGTTAATTGGTTGAAATCTATTTCTTGACCAGTGTTAAAACCCTAATGTATATTTTAATGAGGCTTGTGTAAATTTTTTTCATATTAGTTCACTCCGAGCTTCTCCACAAACCACAATAATTACATTATCTACTAATAAATAGGGAGGAAATTAGTATGTATAAAACGGTATCTGTATTGTTGGCCGCTAGTCTTTTTTTTGCAAATGGTCAAGTTGAAACAAAAACATTAAAAGAGGCGCCAACAGCTGTTGAGCAAAAATCTGAAAAAGATGTTAATATAAAGGCTGTAGATGTAAAAACTACTAGTTCATTCGAAACAGGTAGATTAACAAATGAATTAAATGTTGTTCAAAACATTCAAAAACAACAAAAAGAAACGGTTAATTATAGTAACTTAGAAAATTTATCTAAGCGTCAAGCCACAAAAGAAGCCTATAGAAAACATATTGAAAAAAATGGGAATAAAGCACAAAAGCATGAGCTTTTGACTTTCCCAGGCACATCAAATCAAAATATTGTTGTATCAAGAATTACGAGAGATGCGTCCACATTGTTCATTAGTGAGGTGGCTGAAGGTTCTAGTTACAACAAGTATCTTGAGATTTATAATGGTACAGGTGCTGATGTAGATCTTAGCGGATATTCAATTTCTTCATGTAGTAATGGTTGTGATGTCGAAAACCAATTTGATTATCCTGATAATGTTGTGTTTGAGTCTGGAACAGTACTAGCAAATGGTGATGTGTATATTATTTGTGATAGTCGCGCAACTGACGCTATTAATGCTGAGTGTGATCAAACATTTGGTTTTTTAAGTAACGGCGATGATTTTATGGCGCTTACGGAATCTGGTGCTACGGCAGACACATATGTTGTTGTTGATAAATTTGGTGACTTTGGCCCTGACCCTGGAAGTGGGTTTGATATCGCAGGCGTTTCAGCGGGTACAAAAGATAACACTTTAGTTAGAAAAGAAAGTATAACATCTGGTAATACAGACTGGACTTCTTCAGCTGGAACTGACGCGGACAACTCCGAATGGGTTGTTAGTGACAGACCAACAGCTACATATACCCCTTCCACGCTTGGTTCACATACAATGGTAGATACACCCAGCGGGTTATCTGAGGGGTTTGAAGGTTCATTTCCTCCTTATGGTTGGACTATGGTTTCCATGAACGATAACAATAGCATTTCTCAATCAGCTTCTTCAGCATACGAAGGGGTTTATTCTGCAAGGTTTTCATCATACTATAGTGCTAGTTCTAGTACAGGTGATTATACACAATATATGGTTTCACCTAAACTTGTAGTTGGTAGCGGAGAAAGTTTTTCTTTTTGGCATGACCAAAGTAGTTTTTCTGGAGAAAGCTTTATGGTTGGTGTGTCAACCACAGATGATTTGACATCTTTTGTTTTTGGAGATGAGGTGGTAAGAGCCAGCGGTAGCAGCGGCACATGGGAGCAACATGTTGAAGATCTTTCAGCATATGATGGCCAAGAAATTTATGTGGCAATTAAATACACTAGTAATTATTTATATTACTTATATATTGATCATGTTGAGGGTCCTCCTGTTTATGTTAATACTGAACCAGTCGCTTCTGTCTCTCCAGTACAATTAGATTTTGGTACAATAAACACCTCATCAACTGCATCACTTGATCTTACAATATCAAACTTTGGCGGCGGCGATCTCACAGGTTCGCTTTCATCAGATAATGCAAAATTTACTGTTGGCACTTTTAGCGGTTCTGTTGCGCCGGGCGCTTCAGAGGTTGTTACTGTTACTTATACACCAACTGATGTGGTTTCTGATGCTGGTGTAATAACATTCACTCACAACGGAGCATCTAGCCCAACAACAGTAGCTGTTACTGGTTCTGGTACAGATGCTTTTCTACTTGTTGATTTTGAAGGTGCTTTTCCACCAACTGGCTGGCAAGCAATTTCAAACAACACAAACAACAGTATTACGCAATCTAGCCTTTATTCTAATTCAGGAAGTTATTCTGCGCGCTTTTCTTCTTATTCTAGTGCTAGCTCAAGTACAGGTGATTACACTCAATACATGATATCTCCACAGGTTGGTATACCAACGGATGGCGCAGAGTTCAGTATGTATTACCTACCATATGTTTCTAGTTTTAGCGGTCCTCAGCCAGAGTCGTTTATGGTTGGTGTGTCTACCACTGATAGTGACCCAGCTAGTTTCACTTGGTATGATGAGGTTGTTTCTTCAAATGAGACTTGGGCTTTACACGTTGAAGATCTTTCGGGGTATGCGGGACAAAACGTATATGTTGCGATTAAATACACAAGTGATTACTTATATTATTTGTATGTTGACGATATCAAAGTGGCACCTCCTAGCGCACAGCCAATTCTTACTGTTGGTTCATCTAGCATTCCATTTATAGCAACAGGAATCGATTCAACCTCAAGTGTTGCTGTTTCTATTTCAAACAATGGAACTGGTGACCTTTCTGGAACTATAACATATCCGGCAGGGTTTTCTGGACCAGCAAGTTTCTCTTCAACTGATACAGAAATTGTAGTTTCATTTTCTCCTACAACAAGTGGGATTTTAACTGGTAATGTTGAGCTTACATCAAATGGAGGTGATGTAAGTATCGCTGTTAGCGGGTCCGCTGGTCATAGTGTTGCAACTTGGGAACCTGCTTGGCCGCAAGGGTGGACTACTATAAATAATGATAATACTGGAGATGGATGGCAGTTTTTTGGCCCAACAGGATCAAGAACAGGTACTGGGTATGCTGGAACGGAGGAAGATGGTTCCGGTACGGTAAACGATGACTGGCTTGTTTCTCCAAAATATTCAGCTGCATCCGGTTCGTTTTTCTCTTTCTATGCTTCGATGGGGTCTTTTGCGGGTGGTAGTTACCCAGATATAATGGAGGTGTATTTATCTCCAACAGGGGGTGGACAACCAGCTGACTTTACTGTAAGGTTAGATTCTGTTAATAGCGTTGGTGGTGATTATCTACCGTATTCATATGATCTTTCTACGTATGCAGATACCGAAGTTCGACTCGCTATCGTATATAGAGGTGAGTATGGATATGAACTTAATGTTGATGATGTTGCTGGACCTGAGGTGGTAGTTGAAGCTGGCCCTGTATTCTCAGATTATCCTTCAGGGTTTAGCTACGGAGAGTGGGCTTCTGGAAGTTCTGTTAATGCTTTGTTTGATTTTTACAATATTGGCGGTGCAGATTTAGAGATCACCGAAGTTTCCTTTAACCCTAGTGGTGTTTTTAGTGTAGGGTCTGCAACAACATTTCCGCTTGTTACAGCAGCTGGAGATTCCAATGGGTTTTATGTTTTTTTCAACCCAACAGCTGATGAAGATAGCGTGTATGTGTCAGAAATGACGATAGTTTCAAACACTGGTTCTAATTTAGTTATTCCATTAACCGGTGTTGGTAAAGGTGGATATTATTGGGAAGGTTTTTCTTCTGGAATACCATCAGACTGGTATGTTAGTACAGATAGGTGGGGCGTTGCTTCTATAGGTGGAAACAATCTAGCCTATCATGGTGATGATGCAGTTGATTGTGATGATACACTTAGAACAGCTGCAATAGCACTACCTGAAATAACTGATGGTGGAAAATGGAAGCTTTCATTTGATGATTATCAGAATTATGGTACATATTATGTATATCACGAAGTAGGTATTTCTACCGATGGTGGTGCTACGTATACGCCAGTTTGGGTTGGAGACGGAGTTTCAAACAGTTTAACGCCGATTTCTCCACTTGATATTACCAGTTTTGCTGGTGGAGATATTCATATTGCTTTTGTTTATCAAGGTAACTATGCTGATACTTGGGGTATTGATAATGTTAAGATTGAAAAAGCTTATGAGCCGGTTTTAGCAATGAGTAACCCAGTTTTTCCAGCAACAGCTATTGGTGACACTTCTACAGTTCAATTAGTTGTAGGAAATGTTGGTTCTGGTGTTATCAATGCCACAATGGTGTTTGATGGTTTTGTGTCTACAGCTACTACTGTTTCATTAGAAGCTGGTGATCTTGATACCATAGATATCCACTACATACCAACAGTGTCTGGTATGAGTACAGGTACTATTACTTGTGATGCTTCAGCATCTGTTACGGGTGATGGTGCAACATTTAATGCTGGCACTTTTGTGTTAACACCAGAAGCAAATGCTGGAGACTTAGCTTTTGATTTTGTTAATCAATGGTGTGGTTGGGACACTTATGATTTACTAGGTTTCGAGTGGCAGGGATACCCTGGAGATTGGACCTGGTGGGGTGGAGATGGACACGCTAGTGCAAATTATGCTGGTGTTTATTCCCGTATAGATTACTGGGGTGGTGCTGATGATTATCTTGTTTCCCCAAGGCTAGACGTAGAAGCAGGAGAGATTCTGTCTTTTTGGGCTAAAGGCGGTGCTGATGCGAATACAGGCGACCGCGATTCTATGGATGTTTGGGTTAGTAGTGAAAGACCAGTGATGGGTTATGAAATTGATGAAACAGGAACTAGGGTAGACACAGGTTTTGTTAATACTGATGCTTTCACATGGGTGTATGGAAGTTTACCATCTCCAGACTCATGGGATCCAGTTAGCATTGATTTAACCAATTACGCTGGTGATACTTGGGTATTAATTCATTCTATGAAAAATGGGTGGCAACTTGCGATTGATGACCTAGCGCATCCAGATATCTATATGAACCCACTTCCGGTGCTATATGTTGGTCGTAGTTATGATTTTGGTGTAACACAGCCGACAGGCGATTCTGTTAGGTATTACTTACGCAACACAGGTATGTCTGATCTTGTTATAGAATCTATGGACTGGGAGAATGGAGAATTTTTCTCTGCTGATTATGATGGAACTTTTCCTGTAACAATTCAGCCAGGTGGTATAGATAGTATTATGGTTCATTGGATGCCTGAGCAAGAAGGGTTTGAATTTGACACTCTTTTCTACGTTAGTAACTATACAGAAGGTGAGTTTGATGCTTACGGCAGGGGGACAGAATATTCAGTTTTTACAGCTGATGCCTTTAATAACCCTCCAAACGCTACAAATCTAGTTGCGCCAGCTCCAGACACTGAACTTGTTCTTGATGGTTCAAACGCAGAAGGAACAACACAGATCATTTGGCAGAATGCTACAGATCCTGATGGATATCCTATAGAATATATTTTAGAACTCATTGTTGAAAATACTGGAGACACATTAGATACAATGATAACTAACAATATATTTAATTTATCTCATGCAGAAATTTTAGAATATATGGAAGAGTCAGGGGTTACTTCTCTTGATATTACTTGGGATGTTTATACTTCTGATGGTTTTGAGGAAGTAGAGTCAGGTAATGGTCCATGGAGCTTATCTATTGACGGTGGTTGGGCACTTGGTGTAGACAATAATACAATTCCAGATGTATTTGCCTTACACAACAACTATCCTAACCCATTTAACCCAATTACAAATATTAGATATGACATCCCGGAAGTTAGTGATGTTAAAATTGATATTTATAATCTAGCGGGTAAAAAGGTTAAGACATTGGTTTCAAGTAACCATCAGCCAGGAAGATATAAGATTCAGTGGAATGCAACCAATGAATCTGGTGCACCTGTTTCTACAGGTATGTATATCTACAAGATTCGTGCGAAAGATTTTGTTTCAGTTAAAAAACTTTTATTAATGAAGTAATAATTCTTTCAAATAGATTAATAAATGAGGGGCTTTCGGGCCCCTTATTTGTTTATACTTGATCGAGGTTTATATTTAAAATTGTTATAACATAAAATAATATTCTTTCTAATTAGGGAGCCACAATGCAAAAAAACAGTCTAAATAAAGTAATTTTAATTGGAAATTTAGGGCAAGACCCTGAGGCAAGATTTACCCCTCAAGGTACTGCTGTTACAAATCTAAGTATAGCAACAAATGAGTCGTGGAAGGATCAAAGTGGTGAAATGCAGGATCGCACAGAATGGCATCGCGTTGTTATGTATGGACGGATGGCTGAAACAGCAACAGAATATATGAAAAAAGGACAGATGGTTTATGTGGAAGGCAGACTTCATACAAGAGAATGGGAAGATCAGAACCAGATCAAACGAAAAACAACTGAGATTAGATGTGATAACTTTACAATGTTGGGAAGAAGGTCTGATGCTCCTGGAAGCATATCGCAAGGGGACACGTCACCGTCACCATCAGATTCAGAGGTAGATGACGATCTCCCATTTTAGTTAGACATATTTTTACAAATACACGATTTATATGGAAAATGTTGGTCTTCCAAAATTTATAAAGCCAAGACCATATTGGGTACAGTATGTCTCTACATACATTGTTTTTTTTCTTTCTTTATTTGTTTGCAAAATAAAGGTCAATGGGAAGAATAACATACCCAAAGACATTCCGTTTGTCTTAGCCTCAAATCATTTTGGTTATTTCGACCCTTTTGTTTTGGTTCATGCAATTCGAAAACCTATTGATTTTATCATGCAAAAAGAGCTTGGTATTGAATTGCATTTTCTTTTTGCTCCCATGATATATGGTGCAATCTTAACCGATAGAAATAAAGTTGGTCCTTCAACAATAAAGGAATCTATTAAATCCATAAA
>PBXE01000056.1 GCA_002727485.1 Methanobacteriota archaeon
ACTTTCATGCGGATTTAAAAAAGCCAAACAATTTCTTTCCAAACTTGATGAGAAACGAACCGATGAAATATTTTCAAAATCAAAATTAGTTACTGCAAGTATAATTGAGGTTGGATTAGATTCTAAACCACTACGCGGCAGACAAGCAATAGTAGATGCAAACAATAAAACGGCAATAATTGATTATATCTCAATTCAACCAAGATTATCCGCTTCAGGCTCCCATTTATCAGCTATCTCAGTTGGTGGCTTGGAAGGGGAAGAAGAGATAACTAGATTTTCTTCAAAAGAAGAAAGAATGGAAGACTTAGAGAAATTTCTAGATGCCCAAGCCAGCGGTTGGAGAAAACATATCGTCACTCAACTAAGGCAAGAAAAAATAACTATTCACGAGTCTCCCGATAATAGAATTGATGGATTCAGTTTTTCTGATTTAGGAATAATTTTAGCGGGTTCATGGGTTGAAAACGATTACATTCTATCCGATGCAGCAGTTCATTCAGGAAGAATCGCAGGTAAGAATATTGCTAAGGCTATACATCATCGATAATTTACATTTAATCCACTTGATTAATTTGTAAACAAGCCAAACAAGAACAAAATCGGAATCACCCACAAAACACTCTCTGCTTAGGTATCCTAGCAGATTTAGTCTTTAAGCCAATTAGCATCAAATATCGTGAACACATGAAAGGGTATTGAAAAATTCAAACGATTATTATTGTTGATATAAATTATTTAATTTTGATTTTTCAAAAATAAATTCAAATCGGCCGCCTTTACCTGTTTGTAGGCATTATGATTAAAGGTCTAATTAATTTGCAAATATCGATTAAGATGTTTAAAATTGAATCAACGCCCGCAAAAGTATGCCTAGGACTCTCAGCATTTCTGTTATTATTATACTCGATTAGCTTCATGTTCTTTTCAATCGAATATGTAACTGGAGGAGATACAGGATTTGCTCTTATTGACAACGGCCTAGGCGGAATGACTGATGATGTTGCATACGGAATGGGCGGTATTGAAACTGGATTTAATGGCGTGCTATTCTTTGGTATTTTCATCTCTACTATGCTCATTTTGTTTGAAGGTGCAAAGGGGAAATGGACAATCATGCTACCTGTATTAGCAGGTATGGTTACGATGACTGTTTGTATTTGGATGAACTGGAACGCTGAAAGTGCTGCAAGTGAGACTCCGAAATACGTTTCAATCTTTGTGACTCTTATCTATGCTGTAGCCTACTTCTTGTTGAGGGATGAGGGCGTAAATGAAGGTTTATCCGACTATAAGCCTGGTTTGAAAGTCAATGACAAGATTGCAATGGTTGCATTAATTCTACTCGTTCTATCTGGATTATACTATTCACTAAGAATGATTTTCACTCCAGACACTGTCATCTCGGAAGGTTTCCCGGCAGATTTAGATTGGGGAGATAAATTAGAAGACTCTAAAGGTTTAGGGGCTCCTTTCCCGACCACTGTATCTGTATCTGGATCATTGATTCTGATTTACACGCTATGGTCTGCATTGGTTCTGACAGATGGGGCAAAGGGTAAGTGGGCCATTATGCACCCGTCTGCGATGGCATTCATCGCAGCAACAGTGACCACTTACATTGGATTAGTTGCTGGCTTAGCCCGTACAACAAGTGATGCAAACAAAATGGATGTTTTGACAATACCTCTGGTAATGCTACTAGTGTTAATTAGTTATTTCAGATTAAAAGACGAAGGCATGGAAGATGGCATGACATTTAGGGGAGAACCTCTAGAAGATGGTGGTAAATTCACTTTTGCATTACTAGCATTTGCACTAGTCATTGGACTGTTGACCATGATAAATGAAGTTCTATTGGCTTGAACAATCTAATTCCGATTAAATCGGTAAGCAGTGGGTCATTGCTAACGCTACTCATTGCCAATGAGCGTTATTAGATGAGTCCCTTGCCAATCACCCCGATTTCAAGTTCATATCCTCATAATTGTAATTCGTTCCAATATGAAGCTTTTTTGGCTATTGTCCAGCTTTTTGGTATGTCGAAATCCTGCTTCAATATGTCTTTCAGAGAACGCCCCCGGTTATTCCTCTCCTCGTGAGCCAATATTGCGTCTCGAAGTAAAATATATGATTCCTCACCCCGCCAATTTTCCTTAATCCAAGACATGAGAGGAAATTGCTGTTCAGTTGCTTCTTTGAGACCTAGATATCGCTTATGTAAATCCTCTTTCACATTTTTAGCAGACCTATTTTTGGCAATTCCAAAATCCTCCTTCAAAATCACACGGAGGCTTCTACTTTTTTCTTTCCTATCCTTCTCAAATTTAAGGATAGATTTGGTGAGTTCGGGATAGGATTCTACCCCCTTCCAACTTTCTTTTAACCAGGAATCTAAATTGAAATTACTAACATTGTTCGTTTTTTCGGTGAGTTTGCTTTCTGTGATTTTGTAAATCATTTTTTCATCTTCTCCAATTGCTTCTTCAATATCAAACCCAAGTAAAGGGACAATTAATACAGATTTTTCTTGAATCGTTCCTTTGACCTCAAATGGATTAAACAATTCATTCCAGGAGATATCAAAGTGGTCCTTCGCTTGTTTCATTACATAAGCTAATTGAGAGGCTGAAAAACCTGAACGATATGTCTTAGTTGGAATTCGTTTTTTTATGGAACTTTTCAAAAATGATGTAATTTCATTTTCCTCAGATGCAGTTTTAGCAGTGATTTTTACAGGGTTTTTTTGCTTGACGGCTTTTTCTACATGAGTATTTTTTTCTGAGTGTTTTTCAACTTGGGAATTCTTTGAGTCAACATTTGTATCGTCATTTAATCGTTTAACTTGAGAAGAGGTTTTGAATTTACTAATTAGAGATCGGAACGGTTGTTTAATCACATTGAATATTGACTTTTTTTCTTTATTCTTGGTATTTGAATTATCATACGGATTTGGAATTCCCCGCTGGTTAGCAAAAGCTTCAGATAAATCATGGCATTGAATTAATGCTTCTTCATCTAGGTTTATCGAAGCATGGCACCAGATAACGAACTCTTGAACTGCAACTTTTATTGCTGGCATGCGCCTCCTAATCGCTTTGATATCGCTTGAACCCAAGACATCAATCATCACATCATTTCTAGCATTATTACACTTTTTGCACAAAGGAATTATATTTTCATCACGTTCAAATCCACCTAACACTAAAGGATGGATGTGTTCTTTTGTCATTGGATTTTCTTTGGCCCATTTTTCTTGACATATCGGACACCTTTTGTGACGAAGACTCCATTTTAGACGCTGGTCATCAGTCCAACTCCGCCGAGGCGATTTGGCGCGCTTTTCATTGACATAATCGAAAGTATGTTTCAGGGGAAGAGCGTATTCCTCAATTATTCTGCGTTCCATTATATCACTCCTTTCCGTTTGATTTATTCAGTAACTCAAGTAATGCGAAAAGGGTAACTCCAGCAGCAGCACCAGCAAATCCTGCCATTAATGCTGTATTAAACACTTCATCTGCTCCTTTTTCTTTAGATTGTTTTTTCAATTTTCTTAACTGGTAACCAATCACTTGCTGAGATGTACCCAACTTCTCAGCGATTTCAGCTTGACTCCAGCCAAGTGCACGTAACTTGAGTAGTTCAGCGATCTGTCTTGGTGTGAGCGCCATGAATATCCGAAGGCCCACCACTATATATTTGTATTATACAAAATATTTCATTACATTATAGATTTTATAGGTTATTAACTAAACATTGGTGTAATTGAATCGGGGATGGCTCCTTGCGAATGGTCTGATTTGATTATTCGATTCTCAAACCTGTTTTCTGAATACTAGGTTTCTCAATCACTCAGAAACTGGAAAGTAGAATGGGCCATAATCCCAAGTCATAATTCCATGATAAAACAAAGAGGAGAAAACACTCACTAAGATGAAAATAATGCCTAAAACAAAAAGTAACCAATTTTCTTCCTTGAATTCCGAGATCGTCCTTTCTAAGGAGGAGAAAATTGCTGCGATACAAAATAGAAGCCCAATCACTGAATTGAAATCGGTCATGAATGCTGTGAAAACTGCAAAACTAAGAAGAAGAACTGTAAAGCCGAAATGTCGAATTGTCATTGAAATACTCTGCCTTTAGTTCTGTATATATTTACCGCCTACAGAGAAGCGTCGTTCAACGAGAAACATCTGTACACGAGGGAACCGGTTGTATTCGTATACGGCTACGTGGGTACCCATGTGGTTGCGGGTGAATACATGGGCCCCTTGCATACAATTTTTCCGGACCAAATCAAACTCCCAAAATCATTGATTATGTTTATTGACCTAAATAAATAACCATAGCCCATGAAGAGACCCATTGCTCTGCTATTTTGCCTGCTAATGATTACTATGCCCATGGCTGGGTGCTTCGGAGGAGGAGAGGATTCCCCTGATTCTCCGGATGAAGAATTAGATGATTGGAACGTACATTTTGCTGCAACCGCTGCAGATCTGCCAACTTGTGATGATGATACTAATGGTAGACTGTATTATGTTGAAGCAGATAATCAATTCCAAGTTTGCAAAACTTCTGGATGGAGTATAATTGACATCCAAGGTGCAGATGGACAAGACGGTGCTCCTGGTGCTGACGGTGCAGATGGACAAGATGGCGCCCCTGGTGTTGACGGTGCAGATGGACAAGACGGCGCTCCTGGTGCTGACGGTGCAGATGGAGTCGATGGTCAAGATGGTGCAAATGGACTAGACGGCGCTTCAGGTGCTGACGGACAAGATGGGACTTCAATCCTAATCAATGCTAAAGCATCAACATGTGCAAATGGAGGTAATGCCTTTGATATTGGTGAAGATACTAATTCAAATGGAGTATTAGGTGCATCTGAAGTAGTAATTTCAGTGGATATCTGTAATGGGGCAGATGGTGCTGACGGAGCGGATGGTCAAGATGGTGCAGATGGGGCTCAAGGTCCACAAGGCCCACAAGGGCCACCAGGGAATGATGGTGTAGATGGTCAAGACGGAGTTGATGGTGCAGATGGTGTAGATGGTCAAGACGGAGCTGATGGTCTGAATGCAATTGCCTTTATGACACCTGAATCAGCTGGTTCAAACTGTGCCAATGGTGGTACAAGAATCGATGTTGGCGTTGATGACAATTCCAATGGAGTATTGGAGGCGAGTGAAATCGATCAAACTCAATACGTCTGTGATGGAGGTTCCTCCAACAACACCAGGCTGACCTTGATTTCATCACCGCCAGCCAGCATGGGTTGTGATGCCGGTGGACGAATTGTTACACACGGATTTGACAATGGTGATGGTGGTGGAACGTATGCAAACGGCGTTCTAGAGGCTGGTGAAATTGACTCGACGACGACCTTCTGCTCTCGGTTTGCAATCGGGATGGTCAAGGACATCAACAGCCGCGACGGAGTAAGTGGAAACAGTTTTCCCAACCACCTCACCGCCGTTGGAAATACCCTCTTTTTCACAGCCGACGACGGAATCAACGGAAACGAATTGTGGAAGAGCGATGGAACTCTTTCAAGCACGGTGATGGTCAAGGATATCAATAGCGCCGAATACAGTGCTAATCCCCAATACCTTACAGCCATTGGCAACATTCTCTATTTCACAGCCGACGGCGGAAGTAACACTGGATGTGAATTGTGGAGGAGCGATGGAACCGCCTATGGCACGGCGATGGTCAAGGACATCAACATCGGATATTCCAACGGTAATCCCTACGGACTCACAG